>CAMCPF010000123.1 GCA_945876515.1 Candidatus Kuenenia stuttgartensis | reverse complement strand
GGGCAGGCTTGCGGGTGGGCGCCGCCACAGGCTGCGTTGCCGGCTTGGGGGCAGCCCCCTTCACCCGGCCGAGCAGGCTGCGAAACCCGAGCTCCCGCAGCAACTCGGCCAGGGCATCGGCATCGGGTTCGTGACGCCGCCCGGCCTGCCACGGGATTTCGAGCGGCACATCCGTCTCGAGCCGGATCAGCTCGCGGCCGGCGCGGGCCGTGTCGGCGTGGGCGACGAGATTTTCCCGCCGCTTGGCCCCCGCGACGCCGTCCACGTTGGCCAGCACCGCGTCGAGCGTGCCGAACTTCTGCAGCAGTTCGCTGGCGATCTTGGGGCCGATGCCGGGCACGCCCGGCACGTTGTCCACGCTGTCGCCCACGAGCGACAGGAAATCGACCACCTGGTCGGGCCGGATGCCCCACTCGGCCTCGAGCTCCGCCGCGGCGATGATCGAGTTGTTTCGCAGGTTCAAGAGCCGCACGTGGTCGCCGATCAGCTGGCGGGCGTCCTTGTCGCTGGTGGCGATCGTGCACTCGCCCCCGGCGGCCACCGTGCGCGTGGCGAGCGTGGCTAGCACGTCGTCGGCCTCGTAGCCGGCCAGTTCCAGACACGGGATCCCCATCACGTCGAGCAGCCGGCGGACGAGCGGGATCTGGGGCACGAGGTCGGCGGGCATCTCCGCCCGGTTGGCCTTGTAGGCCTCGAACTTCTCGTGCCGGAAGGTGGGCCCGGCCGCGTCCATCCCGCAGAACACATAGTCAGGCCGCTTCTTCTCGACGATGTCGAGCAGGTCGCGCACCATGCCGAACACCACCGACACCGGCCGCCCGTCGGGGGCCGTCATCTCGGGCAGCGCATGAAATAGTTGATAGGCCCGCGACAACAGATCGATCGCGAACACCGTCTTGCCGGCGAGGTCGGGGGCGGTGGTGGTCGGTTCCGGCACGCGCGGGCAACTCCTGACGGGACCGCCAGCCTAACGCCGCCCGGGGGACTGTCACCCGTGGTGATTCGGCCAGCCTCCAGTCGCCAGGTACCGAACATCGCGGATTTCCAGGCGAATCAGCTTGGCCCGCTCAGTCTTCCGCGCGCCGATGGCCCCCCTCTTGGCGAGAGCCGAAGGGCGGGCGTCACACGCTCATCAAACGCTCACCAGAGGCTGCCAGACTTTGAGGGTGGCATAGTTTCGTGGCCCGGGAGGCAGATGAGTCGCATGGCCCCGCACCTGAATCCTTGGCTCGTTCGAGATGGCCGGAGAGTCTCCCGCGACCGACGTCTGCAGGCCTCGCGTGCCACAGCGTGTGTCGTTGCAGTGACCGTCGCCGCCGCCCTTTCGGCTGCCCGCGCAGCCGACCGTTACTGGGCCGGGACCGGTACCAACAACTGGGCCACCGTGAGCACGTGGTCTTCGACCGATGGAGGTGCCGGCAACCAGACTTGGGCCGCCGGCGACTCGGCTTTCTTCACCAACAACACGACGAATACCCAGGTGCGGATCATCAGTCCCGTCAATATCAATGGCGGAGTCACCAACAACGCCACGACCAACGGCGGCTGGGTGACCCTCTACGCGACGAACACCAACGCAGCGTTTACCGGCTCGGGAGGTTTCACGGGAGATTTCCGGCTCTACACCAATAGCGACTTAAACGATGTGTCGTTCGCTCATGGTGGTGGCTTCAACGGCACGCTTTCGCTGGGACTCACGTCTTCTGCCACGGCAAGCGCTGGCCCGGTCGTTTTCGAGAACACTGGGGCCACGTCCGCGGCGACCAGGATCCTGATGAACAGCGACCTGGCACGAATGTCGCTTTTCAATGCCTACGCCGGCAGCGCCATGACGATCGGGGAGCTCAGTGGCAACCGTCCCGGCGCGGTGATCACGACCGCAGGACCGACCACGGGCGTCCGCACGCTCTCGGTCAACCAGGCGACCTCGACCAGTTTCGCCGGGCTCTTGACGGAAGCGGGGCCAACCACGGCCTTGGCGGTGTCCAAGGCCGGAGCCGGGACATTGACATTGACCCAAGCCAACACCTACACCGGGGCGACGACCATCAGCGGCGGCACGCTTGCCCTGTCCGGCGCCGGTGGGATTTCGTCCGGCAGCAGTATCCGGATCGGAGCCGGCGCAGAGCTGGACCTGACGGGACTGACGGCGGTCAGCTACATCCTGCCCTCGACCGGCCTGACCTTTGGCTTGCCATCGACTGGCGATTCCGGATTGCTGGACGCCACGGGCAAAACGTTGGACCTCAACAGCGCCGGCGTGACGTTCGACTACACCACGCTCAGCGAGTTGGTCTATGTCTTGGCCAACTATGGCTCGCTGAGCGGCACGTTCGCGACGGCAGCTCCGACCGGCTACCAGTACGACTACGGGCATCACGGCGGCACGGCCGTTGCGCTGGTCGCGGTTCCCGAACCCAGTGCAGTCTTCCTGCTTGGAGCCAGCCTGCCGCCTCTGCTGTGGTTGATTCGGCGGCGGGTTTGAGCCTCGCTGACTGCCAGGCCCGGGCTACGATCCTCGGACTGGCGGAGCGGCGCCGGCGGTCTCCCACTCTGTCGGACTACAGGGGGTCCAGATGCAGCTCTCCCGATGGCGTTGGTCGTTCGGTACCGCCGTCTTGTTCGCGATCACGTGCCCACTCCGGGCGGACGACACCGTGTTGGCGCATTGGGCGTTTGATCGGCTGGAAACCACGGCCACCCAGCACTTCGCCGACGCGTCGGGTCAGGGTCGCGATATTCCACTGCTGGCCGACGTGACGGCTTACGACCTGCAGCTGACGAAGGTGGATGACGGTCGCGCTCTGCTGTTGACCCGCGATTGGCTCTCGCACGACTTACGACTGCCGGCGGGCGTGCCGGAATACACGATCGAGATGGCGGTATTTGTGACGGCCGGCCCAGCTCGAGCGAGCAGCGCCGATGAGACGCCCGGCCTCCGGCTGCACCCTTGGAAGCGCAGTCTCCTGCAGATCGCCCCGATGCTCGGCACACCTCGTCGAGCGGATCGCGACGCACTGCAGCCGGGGCTGCAACTCGCCGTCGATCACAGCGGCGGGCTGACCGTGGCACTCGCCGACGGCACGAATGTCCAGACCCCGCCGGCGACGGTCCGGCGGGACGCGTGGCAGCACGTGGCTGCGACGGTGAATGAGCACCGCGCGAGTCTCTGGGTCAACGGCCGAGAGGTTGGGAGTGGCCTCCGGCCGGCACGGCCGGTGTCGCTGACGAGTGGGCTCTTGTCCATTGGGCGATTGCCTTCGGGGCAGACACCGGTCCAGAGCATTGCCATCGACGAACTGCGGCTGCTGAGCCGGGCAGTCGATGGTCAGGCCATGGCCCAACGCTGGGCACAGCTGCGCGGACGCTACCCCGTGGTGGACCGTCCGGCAGCGGCAAGGCCGGTGACGTTGAGCGTAATGACCTACAACACGTTCCACGGTTTTCGCGGCTATCGGTTGCCCGCAGTTGATCCGGCAACGCCCACGTCGGCCGGCCACACCGATCGCTCGCCGCCGGACTTGGCCCGGTATCTTCAGCCGATCTTCGCGGAGCACCCGCTGGACTTCTGCGGCCTGCAGGAAGTCGAGCTCAACCAGCCCGTCGTGAGGGAGTTGGCTCAACTGTTGGAGATGCCCGAGGAGTTTGTCGCTCGCGGGGGCGCGGCTCTGGTGCGTCGGCCGTTGGGTCGGCCGCAAAGTTTTCTGCCGCTGAATTTCAATGACACCTACCGCGGCCAAACCCGCCACCTGTACCGCTGCCGGTTTCACGTGCCGGGCCACGGGCCGGTGGACGCCTTCGCTGCACACCTGTGGCCTGCGGCGGAGGAGTTGGTGGAGGACGTGCAGATACTCCAGTTGCTGGATGACCAGCGTCGGCTGGGCGTGCCACAGATCCTGCTGGGTGACTTCAACCGCGGTCCGGATGCCGAGCTGTTTCGTCGCCTGCGACAGCGCGGATGGACCACCCATTCCCCGGAGGGAGATTCGGCGTCCGGGGGCACGAAGGTGGCGGGAAACAGCCGGATCGATGGCATCTGGTGGCGCGGGCTCGACAACTGGGAGGTGCTGGATTGCGGACCCGTTCGTCACGAGCGAGCGGTACCCGACGCGCAAGGCTTCGCGACCAGCGATCACCTGCCGGTGCGGGCGGTGTGGCGTCGCACAAAGGCCGACTGAAGGGATCGCGCCGCGCCCTTCCGCAGTCGTCCGCCCTGCGGCTGAGCTTGCCCGTCACTCGCCGCTGGGCGGCTCGTACTCGAAGTCCTTCCACTTCATCGCCCGGCGGAAGGGCTCGATCCGCAGCACCACCTCGCCGTCGTGGAAGATCCGTACCGTGCCGCTCGTCTCGCTCACCGCCACGGCCACGCTCTTGGTGCGGCGGGTGACCGCGGCCGCGGCCCAGTGGCGGGCGCCGAGCCCCTTGGCCACCGAGACGTTCTCGGCCGAGGCGTCGATGTAGCGGGCCGCCGCCTCGACCGTGCCGTCGGCGCCGATCACGAAGGCGCCGTCGAGTTGGGCGATCTCCTTGATGCCTTCGCGGACCCTGGGATCGGTGAGCCGCCGCTCCGAGCGGCTGTAGCCGCGGACGGGATCGAAGCCGGCCGAGTGGCTGGCCTGGATCACCTTGCGGTGGTCGCCCACCACGAACAGCGTGCCCACGGGCTTGCCCTCCCGGCCCTCACGGCCGATCTCGAGCGCCAGGTCCACCACGAGTTTGAGCGTCTCGAGCGGCACCTTCGTCTCGAGGTTGCGCAGGTCGCGGACGGTAAGCTGACCGAGATGCTCGGCCAGTCGCACCAGGCTGACCGAGTCGATCGTGTCGGCCTCGAAGCCGCTGTAGAGGGCGACTACCTGCGCCTCAGGGGCGACGAGTTCGGAGGCCACGGCCTCGAGCAACGCCTGGGCGAGCCGCTCGTGGACGGGCAGGCCGGCCACGTCGAGCGAGACCAGCCGCAGACCCTGCTCGGCGGCGCCCTCGAGGTCGGCCTCATTGTCGGCCGCCACCAGCAGCGGGGCGGATGCGGTCAACCCGCGCAGGTGGCCCCAGTCGAGCCGTTCCTCCACGAGCACCATGACCGCCTCGGCGGCGGTCGCCTCATACAGCCGCACCGCCACCTCGAGCAACTGTTCGAACTGCGGCCTGCCGTCGCCCGGTGACATCAACGCTCTCCACGCGCGGGGCCTGCCGACACGGGAGGGGACGCCGATCCGGACGCCTGACGGTCACCGTGCGCACGACGAGACTCGTCCGCGGGGGAAGCGTACGCGGGCCATGCCGGGGGTTCAAGCAGGCCACCGGCGCCCGGAAGCCGCCGGCCGGCCCCAGAGACCGCCCTCGAGCCGCCGGCTACCGCCGCGGCTCGTCATCGGGGGCCGGCTTCTCGGCCATCACGGTGGGTTCGGCCGACGCTTTCATCGGACCGTGATAGGCCGCGATGCCGCCCGGCAGGACCGCGCCCCAGGCCCGCTCCTGGTAGATGTTCAGGGCGTGGAGGGCATGGCCCAGCGGGCCGATCTTCCACTCGCGGGAAGGCTCCCGCGAGAGGGCCCGGCAGAGGAACTCGGCCGCCGCCACCACCCGCGAGTCGTAGAGCTTGTCCTGGTCGAGCGACGACACGAGCCACTCGAGGATGTGGCCGGTGGTCTGGATCTTGCGGTCGGTATCGTCGTCGCGGTCGGCCGCGTACTTGAACCACTCGGTGCTGAACGAGCCGTCGCCGTTCTGCAGCTTGGCGAGCGTGAAGTTCTGGAAATCGCGGACGTATCGGTCGGCCCGCAGGTAGACCCCGTCGAGTTGGCCGGTGAGCCGCAGCCGCCGCTGGCAGCCGTACGACAGGCCGAATAGCCGGTGGGTGCCGCCGCAGGGCGCGCCGCGGATCGGCTGCACGATCTCCTCCTCGACCAACCGGGCCAGCGACCATTGCTCCCCGTCACGGCTGGTCCAGGTGGCGTCGGTGGGCAGGTAGTGCGCCAACGCGATCAGCGAGAAGGTCAGCTCCGTCGCCGGCTTGCAGGCGAGCTTCTCCTCCTCGATCAGGTCGGCCACGGTGAACTTCCGGCCGTCCACGGCGATCGGCGAGGTGGCTGCCACGCGGCACTGGGCGAGGATGGCGAGATACTGGGCGGAGTGGCCTTGAACCCCGAAGTAGCCCTTGAGGGCCACGAGCTGGCCACCGTTGGTGGTCAGCATCGTCTGGCCGCGGCACTTGCCCCCCATGTTCGACCAGCCGATCGCGCTCACGAGATCGCCAGCCGGCCCGCCCACGCGCACCTGGGTGGGCACCCCGAAGGCGATGAAGCCGTGCATCACCTCCCAGGGCGTGTGCTGGGCGGTGTTGAGCGGCCGGCGCTGGTAGGTGGTCAGTGTCTGATCGATCCACTTTCGAAGCCGCTCGAAACGCGGCGTCCGTGGCGCGGGCAGGCCGGTCGGCTGCAGCCGCGTGACGACCAGCGGCAGCGTGGGGCGGCCGCTCGCGGAGGGCGAGACGGTGACCGTGCGCACGGGCCTGGGGGCGGGCTTGTAGGCGACGTCGGCGGCGTCGGCCAAGATCTTGCCCGCGGTATCGCTCGCAGCCTTGGCGAAGGAAGCCGCCTCGGTCCAGGTGGGCACGCGGCCGGTGGTCCGACCTTGCCGGGCAGGCTCACGGGCCGGCGTCGCCGACACCGGTTTGGCCGCTGCCTGCTGCCGCTTTTCATTCGCCAATCGCTCGACGGCGGCGGCCGGTGGCGGCGCGGGCAGCGCGATGAACTCGGGCTCGGGCTCGGGCCGCGGCCGCACGAGTCCCTCGAAGAATCGCGCGGCCCGGCTCCGGCTCGGCGGTGCGCCTTCGAGCGGCAACACCGCCAGCAGAGCGACCCCCAGGCAGGCCAGGGCCACACCTTGTCGCGTGAATCCCCGGGCCCGATGCGGCGAACGGTCTGGTGCTGGTGGGTGACCGGTACAGCGCATCGATGACCAAACGAAGGAATCGGACCTTCACACAACAGCCTACGAGGGGTATCGGCACGCCCGAAGCTCAGAACCCGCCCACGTCCCTCCGCACCGCCAGGGTCCAATCAGGCCGCCCGCACAACGCACTTCGCCCCGCTTACCACCAGCCGCCCCGCGGCGGGTGAGACTCGCTTCAAGGGACATCGCGCGCCAAACCGCGCACGAACACGGCCGCCCGGAGGTGCGGCCGGCGGGCGGAGGCCCGCCAAGGCTTCGCGGGCCAGGGATGGCTATCACCCAAGACGACTGCCGGGCAGGATGCCCGGCGCTGCAAGGCGAGGGGCACCTCGGCTGCCCCTCCGCCGAGCCAAGGCTTCGCGGGCCAGGGATGGCCACGAAGCCGTGAAGTCAAAATAGCTGCCGGAACCCCTCGGCGATCGACCACTCCGTGCCCTTGGCGTTGGGATCGGTCGCCCAGGCCCGCCACGCATTGACGTCGTCGCCGAGATCGCGGCCGCTCACATTTTTGAGCGCGCCCACCGCGCGGTACTGGACGGCGGGATCGGGGTCTTCGAGCGCGCGGGCGAGCGCGGGTACGGCCGCCGCGTCACCGAGGGCGCCGAGTTCCCGCAAGGCCTTGAGGCGGACGTCGATTTCGGAGTCGGATTCAGCGCGGGCCGCGAGCAGGGAGACGGCCTCGGGGCCGCCCCTTTTCCGCCACGCCTCGCAGGCGGCCACCCGCACGCGGGCCTCCGGATCCTCCAGCGCCCCACGGCAGACGGCGACCGCGGCCGGCGTGTCGAACTCTGCCGCGATCCCGAGCATCGCAGCCCGGACCCGCGGGTCGTGCTCCGCCAGCAGCTTGCCGACGAGCGACTGGGTGAACGCAGCCTGCTCGGCCCCGATCCCCTGCTTGGCCCGCCCGGCCTCCGCCTGGAGGTCGGTGATCCGCTGGTCGGCCGTTGCCCCATACTTCTCCCGCTCGGCGGCCACCTTCTTCGGAGCGAGCCGGTTCCGCCAGCCGGCACAGCCGGCCGCGGTCGCGGCAAGGGTGAGCAGCACGCAGATTCGGATTGCGGCAGACGGGTTCATCCGTGACGATGCTCCGATGAGAGGCGACGGCGAGGTGGGCGGCCGGGCTTCGACCGACCGCGGGCGGACGATAGCCGGCGGCAGGAGACGAGGCGATGCCAGTCGGTCGCGACCGGACTCCGCTCCCCTTCCCAGCCTGCCCGG
>CAMCPF010000122.1 GCA_945876515.1 Candidatus Kuenenia stuttgartensis | reverse complement strand
GTGAGCAGGAGCGTGCGGATGTGGGAGCCGTCCACGTCGGCGTCGGTCATGATCACGACCTTGTCATACCGCCGCTTGGCGAGGTCGGCCTCCTGGCCGATGCCCGCCCCGATCGCCGAGATCACGCTCCGGACCTCCTCGTTGGCGAGCACCTTGTCGTCGCGGCTCTTGTAGGCGTTGATGATCTTGCCCCGGAGCGGCAGGATCGCCTGGTATTCCCGGAGCCGGCCTCCTTCGGCCGAGCCGCCGGCACTGTCGCCCTCGACGAGATACAGCTCGCACTTGTCCACCTCGCGGCTGGTGCAGTCGCGGAGTTTGCCGGGCAGGCCGCCGCCGGAGAGCGCTCCCTTCCGCTCCCGCAGGAGCTGGCGGGCCTTCTTCGCCGCCTCGCGGGCCTCGGCGGCGAGTTCGCCCTTCTTGACGATCTCCTTGGCGCTCTTGGGGTTCTCCTCGAGATACTTGGCCAGGTGGTCGCCCACGGCCGAGTTGATGATCCCCTCGACCTCGCCGTTGCCGAGCTTGGTCTTGGTCTGCCCCTCGAACTGCGGATGGGGCACGCGGACGCTGATCACGGCCGTGAGGCCCTCGCGGAGGTCCTCGCCGGTGGGCACCAGATCCTTGAACATCCCGGTCTTCTTGCCGTAGGCGTTGATCGCCCGCGTCAGCGCCGCCCGGAAGCCGGAGACGTGGGTGCCCCCCTCCGTGGTCGAGATGTTGTTGACGTAGCTGCGGAGGCTCTCGGTGTATTCCTTCGTGTACTGGAGCGCGATGTCCCAGGAGACTCCCTCGGCCTCGCCCTTGATCGTGATGATGTCGGGGTGGACCACGTCGCTCGCCTTGTTGAGGTGCTCGACGAACTCCTCCACGCCCCGCTCGTAGTAGAAGTTCTCGTTGTTGCCGCTGGCCGCGTCGAGAAACAGGATCCGCACGCCCGAGTTGAGGAAGGCCAGCTCCCGCAGCCGGCTGGCCAGCGTGTCCCAGGAGAACTTCGTCTGGGAGAAGATCTGGGCGTCGGGTTTGAAGGTGGTCTTGGTGCCCGTCCGGGAGGTCGTGCCCATCTTGCGGACTGGCCCGGTGGGCTCGCCCCGCTGGTACTCCTGCTGCCAGACGTGGCCCTCGCGGCAGACCTCCACTTCGCACCATTCCGAGAGGAAGTTGACGACCGTCACGCCCACCCCGTGGAGGCCGCCGGTGGTCTGGTAGGCCCCCTTCTCGAACTTGCCGCCGAACTTGAGCACCGTCATCACACCCTCGAGCGTGGAGACCTCGCGGTCCATCTCCTCGGACAGCTGCGGGTGGAGATCGACCGGAATCCCGCGGCCGTCGTCCTCGACCGTCACGCTGCCGTCCACGTTGACCGTGACGCTGACCTGCTTGGCGTGGCCGGCCATGCATTCGTCGATCGAGTTGTCCACCACCTCGTAGACGAGGTGATGGAGCCCGCGGGTGGTGGTGTCGCCGATGTACATGCTCGGCCGCTCACGGACGTGATCGCGATCGGAGAGATGCTTGAGGTCGGCCGAGGTGTAGCCAGGCTGCCGGGATTCGTCGTCGCTCATGGCATTGCTCCGATGTCAGGGTGATCGTGGTGAACAGAATGGCGGCCGTGATCGGCCAGGCCGCTCAAGGGCCGGCCGGGCTGTCGGCCAGGCGGCAGCGGATGTCGGTGATCGCGGCCGAGGGGATCGCGGCCTTGAGCCGGTCGAGCACCGCCGACTTGTGAAAGGAAAACTCCTGGCTGATGGCAGAGTGGCTTACGAACACCTCGAGCACACCCCGCCGGACGCGGCCCGGACGGCAGTGGGCCGCAAGCGGCTCCGGAACCGCTGCCTGCCAAGCTGCCGCGAGCGAATCGGAGGCCTGCTCGCGGTCGTAGCCCGTGCGGGCGAAGAGCCGCGACATGATCCGGCCGATCGCCTGCGGGCCGGCCGGCTGACCGCTGCTCCCGGGCCGTCGCCCGTCGTCGATCGCCATCACATGCATCCCCTTCCATCCCGCGGCGTACATCAGTCGGCCGCCAGCGGCATGATCACGTAGCCGTAGCCGTCGTCGGTCCGGCAGACGCAGGCGCTCTGCGGATCGGCGATTTCGACCGACACGTTCGTGCCGCCGTCGAGCACGCGGAGAAAATCGGACATGAACCGCGGATCGAGCTTGATCCGGACCGCCGCGCTCAAATAGTCGATCGGCAGCTCCACCCGGCTCTCCCCGCTTTCGGCCGACCGCCCGGAGAGCACGAGTTGCCCCGGTTCGAACGAAAAGTCGATTCCTTTGGACTGCTCGCTGGTCACGATCGCCGCCTGCCTGACGGCCGCCAAGAGCGGACCGGCCACCAGTTGCACGCGGGCGGCGTCGGGCCGCTCGGGAAACACGTCCCGCCAACGCGGAAAGCGGCCCTCCACGAGCCGGGCTGAGATCGTCGTGCCGGCGGTGCGGACGAGAATCTCGCTGCCTCGGACCGCGATCTGGACGGGTGCATCCGGCCCGCCGAGACACCGCTCCACCAGCTGCATCGCACGGGCCGGAACGATCGGCTGCGCTTCTGGTGACTCGCCCCCTTGAACCTGACAGGGCCCCTCCATCTTCGCCAATCGGCGACCATCGGTACCCACCGCGATCACGCCGGTGCCGGAGAGTTCCATGAGCACGCCCCCCAGGGCGTAGCGGCTCGATTCGTTGTCGGTGGCGAACACCGTCCGCCGCACGAGCTCGTGCACGAGCGGGGTCGAGAGCTCGAAATAGGGGCCGGAGGGGAAGCCGGCCACGGAGGGGAACTCGAGCGGATCCTCGACCGGCAGGCGAAACTCGCTGCGGGGCGCCTTGACGACCGCCGCCGTGCCGTCGGTCTCGATCTCGAACACCGTGCCGGCGGCCGCCTCGCGGAGGATCGCCACCAGGCGGCTGCTGGGGAGCAACACCGCGCCAGGGGAGAGTGTTTCGACTCCCTCGACGGTTGCTCGGATCCCGACCTCGAGATCGGTCGCCGAGACCACTGCTCCCCCTGATTCAGCCTCGAACTTGATGTTGGTGAGCACCGGCTTGGGCGAGCGGGAAGGCACCACGGCGGCGGCGGTCTGAACGGCCGCCAAGAGCGGCTCCTTGGGCGAGCGAATCTTCATGCGCAAGACCGGTTCCTGGAACGGATTCCGCCGCCGAAAAGGCTCGTGCGGAAGACCTGTCAATGTACCCGAAAATCACCCGCTTCGAAACGGGCTCGCCCGGGGAAACCTGCCGGAATTCCCTGCTACTTTTCTTTGTTTTCAAAGAGATAAAAGGAAGTAGTACCAGGATCCTGAAGCCATCCCGAGACCATGGGCAAGGACGCGGTAAGAAGAGCGCGACGAATCGGTTCCGAAACCGGCGAGGTCGGGCTTGATACGAGCGGCCAATGACTCTGGAAAACACGCGTCAGAAGTGTCCTGACCCGCCCCAGTCCATCCTCGTTTCTGGTGTTGGAATGCTGTCTGATTGCTGTCGGTTGCCGGCCGTGTCGGTGGCGGATCGATGAGAAGTCGGTGACTGCTTGCTGCCGGCTGCTGGATGAGCAGCCGTTCTCTGGCAGGTGGGTTGAGCGTTGGAGTTGCGTCAGTGCAGCGTGTGGTGAACTGTCATCGACTCCGGCAGTTGCGGACCGACCGGCCTTCCGCCAGGTTTCCGACAGGCGTTTGCCACCACGTCATGTCCTGGGCCTTGGTCCCAGGCGATTCAATACGGCTGCGAGGCTTGCAACCGCTTGCTCGACGTCGGCCTCGGTCGTGGTGCGGGCAAGGCTCAGACGGACGGACCCGCCTCGATACGACTCCGGCAGACCGAGCGCCGCGAGGATGGCCGGGGGCTCGGTTGAGCCGCTGGCGCAGGCGGTGCCGGTGGCCAGACAGACGCCGGCCAGGTCGGCGGCCATCGCGACGGCCTGCCGGTCGAGGCCGGCGAGCGCGACGAGCGCGACGTGTGGCGCCCGCGGCGCGTCCGCACCGACGACGACCGCGTCGATGCCGGCAGTGCGGGCTGATGCGACGATGCCCTGTTCGAGTCGATCGCGCAGGGTTGCGACGCGGTTCGCCGCCTCCGCCCGGTCGGCGGCGGCGAGTTGGAGCGCGCGGGCGAAGCCGGCCGCCAGGGCCACTGCTTCCGTGCCGCCGCGCAGGCCCAGTTCCTGCGGACCGGGCGAAATAGCCGCAAGGGTGACACCGCCTTTCACCGCCAGCCCGCCGATCCCGCGCGGCCCTCCGAACTTATGCGGGGCAAGCGCGAGGGTGGCCCAGGGGCCGGTCGCGAAGGCGAGATCGTCCCAGGCTGCCCCCTGCGTGGCATCGGCGTGGACGAGCCACCCGGCTCCGGCGAGTTTCGCCTCCTCTTCGACGTCGGCGCGGATCCCCGTCTGCCCGCAGACGGTCGTCGTGGTGAGGATCCGGGGAGCGGGCAAGGCAGGGAGCGACCTGGCGGGGGCGAAATCGACGGCACCCGTGCCGACCAGAGGCAACTCCACGACCTGCCAGCCGCGGCCGCCGAGTTCCACCGCGGCGGCCCGCAGGCTTGAGTGATCGCGGGTCGAAACCGCGACCAGGCCGCCTTCCGGCCGCCAGTTGGCCGGTCCTGCGAGCCCCAAGAGCCCCAGCCGGTTGGCCTCGGTGGCGCCGCTGGTGAACACGAGCCGGTCGCGGACCGCACCGGCGCCCCGCCCGCCGAGTGTCCCTAGGATCTGCTCGCGGGCGTCTTCCAGGAGTCGCTTCGCCGCCCGGCCCGCCGTGTGGGGGCTCGAGGGATTGCCGAAAGCCAGCGTCGCGGCGGCCTCCATCGCGGCGGCGACGTCTGGATTGAGCGGCGTGGCGGCCGCATGGTCGAGGTAGACAGGCTCGTCCGGCGGTCGCGAAGCGGGCATGACCGGTGTCGCTAGCCGCGGGTGGCCCCGGAGTCGGCCAGGAACGCGGCGATCCGATCGAGGCCGCGGCCGAGTTGCCCGTCGCCGGCGGCGAAGCTCATCCGGACGTGCCCTTCGGCGCCGAAGGCGCTGCCGGCCACGAGCGCCACTTGCTGCCGCTCGAGGAGCGCCTCGCACCATTGCCCGCTCGTCGTGATCCCCGCCGAGCGGGCCGCGGCCAGGGGCTCGCGGATGTCGAAGAAGGCATAGAAGGCGCCCCCCACGTCGGGCAGCCTGACGCCCGGCAGCGCCCGCAGCCGGCCGGCGACGAGATCGCGCCGCTTCTGAAATACGTCCCGCATGGCCGCCACGCAGTCCTGCGGGCCGGTCAGGGCGGCGAGCGCCGCATGCTGGCTGATGCTCGACGGGTTGCTCGTTTCCTGGCTCTGGAGATTTCCGATCGCCTTGGAGAGCGGCTCCGGCGCGATCGTCCAGCCGATCCGCCAGCCGGTCATGGAGTAGGTCTTGCTCACGCCCGCCACGACGACCGTGCGCTCGGCGAGCCCCGGCCGCAGGGTCGGGAAGGAGGGGCTCTTCCGCCCGTCGAAGACGAGCTGGTCGTAGATCTCGTCGGCCACCACGGCGAGATCCGCCTCGATGGCCACATCAGCCAGGGCCGCGAGCTCCTCGGGCCGGTAGACCACGCCCGTGGGGTTGCTCGGCGAGCAGACCAGCAGCATCCGGGTCCGGGGCGAGAGCGCCGCCCGCAGCGCCTCTGGCCGCAGCTTGAAGTCGTCGTCGATGCTCGTCTCAACGAGCACGGGGCGGGCGCCGGTCAACTTCACGAGTTCGGCGTAACTGACCCAGAAGGGGGCGGGCACCACCACCTCGTCACCCTCGTCGAGCAGCGCCGTGAACACATTGTGGAGCGCGTGCTTGGCCCCGCTCGAGATCACGACCTGGGCCGGGGTGACGGCCAGCCCCGAGCGGCGGGTGTAGTCCTCGGCGACGGCCTTCCGCAGGGCGGGGATGCCGGCCGCCGGGGTGTATTTCGTGAACCCGGCGGTGATCGCCTCGTGCCCGGCCCGACAGATGTGCTCGGGCGTGGGGAAATCGGGCTCACCGACCGAGAGGTCGATCACGTCGCAGCCGGCGGCCTTGAGGGCCCCGGCCCGGGCGGCCATCGCCAGGGTGGCGGACGGTTCGAGGGCCGCCATGCGGCCGGCCAGCTTCAACCTTGCAGGCTCCATGAAGAATGAGGAGGCGAAGAAAATGGTGAGGGAGGAAGAACGGCCTGCCAATGCGGGCCGCCATCGGGCGCGTTCCGCCAGCTTCCTTGACGCGGTCAAACACGGTCTGAATGATACCACCCCGCGGCGGCTTTCCCAGGCGGCCGCGGCCTGCCTCGCCCCGTCGCCCTCCCCGGAACTTCTCATCCATGCCTGGTCGCCGCGTCGGTGTGTGGCTCATCGGAGCCAAGGGGGGCGTCGCAACCACGATGATGACGGGGTTGGCGGCGCTCCAGCGCCGCGCGATTCCGCCGGTCGGTCTGTTCACGGCCACCCCGGCCTGTGCCGGCCTCGACCTCGTCGATTTCCCCGACCTCGTGGTGGGCGGCCACGATATCCGCTCGGGGCCGCTCGACCGCGAGGCCTGGCGGATGTGGACCCAGAGTCGCGCGATCCCGCCGGAGCTGCTCGAGGCCGCCGCCGACTTCTTCGCCCAGGTCGAACCCCGGCTGCGGCCAGGGATGCTCGTCGGCGCTGGCGAGAAGATCCGCTCGCTCGCCGACGAGGCCGCCGCGGTGGTCGTCGAGACGCCGCGGCAGGGCGTGGCCCGCGTCCGGGCCGACCTCGAGGCGTTCGCGGTGGCCGAGCGGCTCGACCACGTCGTGGTCGTGAACCTCGCCTCCACCGAGCCCCCGGCGGAGCGTCCGATCCCGCGGCACTACGCCGAGCTCGAGCCGCTGCTCGACGACGCGAACGCCTGCCCGCTGCCGGCGAGCAGCCTTTATTTTCTCGCAGCCGTCGCGGCCGGCGCATCGTACGTCAACTTCACCCCCTCGGCCGGTTCCGGGCCCGCCTGCCTTCAGGAACTGGCGCGTGAGCGGGGCATCGCCCACGCCGGCTGCGATGGCAAGACGGGTGAGACGCTCCTCAAGAGCGTCTTGGCCCCGATGTTCGCCGCCCGCAACCTCGAGGTGATGAGCTGGGTGGGCCACAACATCTTCGGCAACATGGACGGCAAGGTCCTCGACGACCCGCGGAACAAGGCCGCCAAGGTGAGGAGCAAGGATCATCTCCTGGCCGCGATCCTCGGCTACCCGCCGCAGACCCTCGTCTCGATCGAATACATCGAGAGTATGGGGGACTGGAAGACCGCCTGGGACCACGTCCACTTCCGCGGCTTCCTCGGCACGCCGATGACGCTCCAGTTCACCTGGCAGGGCTGCGACTCGATCCTCGCGGCACCGCTCGTGCTCGATCTGGTGCGATTGGTGGAGCGGGCGCGACGCGGCGGCGAAGCGGGTGCGCTCGAGTGGCTCGCGCCGTTCTTCAAGAGTCCGCTTGGAGTCGTCGAGCAGGACTTCGCCATTCAGATGGCGATGCTCCATGACTGGATCGCAAGTCGCGCCGCCGCGCCGAGCGGGAAAAAATCCGATTTTTTCCCTTGACAGTTTTTGTGGCCATCATCCACAACTCTCTTCATCGACAGCACATCAGCTGAGCAATCACGCTTGTGTGACGTCGAAACGTCGCCTGCTCCCTTCCCAAGAGCATCCGGGGGATCGGGCGTGAGATGCGTTCAGGATGTTCATGGCAAGGAGCCAGTTCCATGGCCAAGAAGAAGAAGAAGGCTGCCAAGAAGGTCGCCAAGAAGAAGAAGGGCCACGGCTGAGCCCTCCGTGCCGGGAAGCCCTCCGGGGTGACTTCGGCACGGACGCTCTCGCCACGGGTGCCCGTTCGCGGGGACCCGTCGGGTCGGTGAAACGACCCAGCCCTTCGCTCCGGCCTTCTTCCGGCGAACAGCCCTCGGGCTCTTCGGCGGGATGCGGTCGGGGCGTCCACGCTCAGACGAGAAAGGCCGGCCCGGGCCCTTGGGCGCCCGGGCCGGCCTGATTTTCTGAGTACACGGCAGCAATGTCATCCCTGGCCATTGCTGCCTTGCCGGGCCTCCGCCCGGCGGCCGCACCTCCGGGCGGCCGTGTTCGTGCGATTTTTTGGCGCGCGGCGTTCGTTCAGACGAATCTCTCGCCCTGGCTGCCGTTGCTTGCGAGGCCTGCCCTGGCTGGCGAAACGTTGGACGGCTCGGGGTCGCCCGTGCCGATCGAGCGGCGTTGATGGCCGAGCGCAGCCAGGATGGCG
>CAMCPF010000121.1 GCA_945876515.1 Candidatus Kuenenia stuttgartensis | reverse complement strand
AGGCTGCGGGGCGTCTCCTGGCAGTTCTTGAGGATCCCGCGATACTCGTCGACCATCTTCTGCCGGGCGGACGGGGGCTGCTTCGACCGCTTGTGGGCGTCGATCTTGCTCTTCAGTTCCCGGATCCGGTCCACGAACCCTTCGAGGGCCGGGATCATGCCTTCTATCCGCTGGGTTCTCAGGCCGAGTTCCTCGATCAGCCGCACGACCCGCGTCCGCCGGCGACCGAGCCGGGCCCAAGCGGCTCGCCGGTCGGCCATCCGCTGCTTCTTCGAGAGCGCGATCCGGTAGTCGGCCTTGTTCTGCTTGAGCAGCACCTCGAGCGTCTTGAGGTTGTGGGGCATCCGGCCGAGGATCTGCTCCTTCTCCAGCCGGTCGGTGACGGAGACCTGCACGGTGCGATCGAACGGAAGTTCGCCGCGGTGAACCCGGCACAGCACCCGGAAGGCCTGCTGGGCCACATGCTCGCACTCGAGCAACTTGGCGCGGAACTGGGCCCGGGTGGTTTCGATCTGCCGGGCGAGCGAGATCTCCTGCGCGCGGGTGAGCAGCGGGATCTCGCCCATCTGCGTCAGATACATCCGCACCGGATCGTCGGACCAGTTTTCCACCTGCTCGACGATCGCGTCGTCGCCATCGCTGGAGGCGTCGGCCTCGATCTCCACGTCGGCCTCGACGTCGGTCTCGGCGATGACCGTGACGTCGGCGTCGTCGGCGAGCAGCTCGGCGTCGGCCTCCTCCGCGTCAACGACCTTTTCGGTCAGTTCCTCGACCTCCTGGGGATTGGAGACGACGTCGTCCTCGAGTTCATCCAGCAGCGAATCGTACAACTCAGGGCTCCTTGGCGATTCCTTCGTTCAGACCATTCCATCAGCCGGCGAGAGCCGGCAAGCGGTGGGGCGACACCAATCCATCATTCGGGGTGCCGACAGTGTGATTCAAGGCGCGGGCAAGTCCAGCGGCGTGCAGCGACCCCACAAGACAGCGACCACGCGGCCTTTTCGGGGGCCGTTTGGCAAGACCAACTTGCCCAGGCTCCGAGCATCCCCGAAAGATGGGCAAGCCAAGAAAGATGCAGGCGACTTGCCGGCATGAAGGGGGCTCTCCGGGGGACGAAACATTATGCCGTTGCCGGTCACGGAAGGCCAGTTTTTTTTTGGCGGAAACCTGGTTTTTTCACGGATTCCGCTGCCGAAATGGTAAAACACTCCGTTCGGAGAAGGTCTGCCGGTCCCCGAGGCGTGGGTGCCGCCCGGGTGGCGGCTTCCCGACTGCCCTGAAAGTCGGGCGACGCTCCGGGAGTCGCGAGTTCCTGGCCTCGCACCCGACCTTGCATATCTCCTGTCCAGATCACGCGCTCTCGAGCGGGAAAGCCTCCCCGGGATGACCACTGCGGCCAAGCGCTATCGAATCAGTTGCGACTGTGGAGCCGGGCTGATCGTGGGGCCCGGCAACGCGGGAGGCCGGATCGTCTGCGATCGCTGTGGCGGCACGGTCGCGGTGCCACGGCTGCGGGAGATCGAGGCGTTCGCCGTCGCGGAGCCCTCGAGCCCCGCCCGAAGCTGGCGGCCGGCGTACGGCTGGCTGCTGGTGGGAAGTGTCGTGGCGGCGTTGGCCGCGGTGGCAGCGCTCGCCGCGCCGCGACTCCTGGGCGGCGGTCCGCCCAGATTGGCGGATGAGGCGACGATCCGCGCGGCGATCGAGTCGGTCGATGCGGCCACCATCTATCAGGCTTGGCAGGCGATGCGGGGTGCCGGGGTCGATCGCGGCACGCTGCCCGAGGAGTTGCGGCAGCAACAGGCCGCCGGCGCCGCGGGCCGAATCGCCGCGGTGTTTTGGACCATCGCCGCCACCGGCGGGATCGTGGCCGGTGCTGCCGGGCTCGGGAGCCTGATCGGGCCACGTTCCTCCGCGACGCTCGGGAGACGCCCGCGATGAAAGCCGCCTTCATCACCCGCACCGGACCCCCCGGAGAGATCCGCCACGGCGACCTGCCCGATCCGGTGCCGGGCCCTCGGCAGGCGCTCGTCCGCGTGCGGGCCGCCGCGATCAACCCGATCGACACCTACCTGCGGGCTGGCACGGTCGCGATGCCCCTCCCGTTCCCCTTCGTGGTGGGCTGCGATCTGGCGGGCGAGGTGGTGGCGGTGGG
This sequence comes from Candidatus Kuenenia stuttgartensis, assembly GCA_945876515.1. Lineage (GTDB taxonomy): Bacteria > Planctomycetota > Planctomycetia > Pirellulales > UBA1268 > QWPN01. The sequence continues at coordinate 6,089 of CAMCPF010000121.1, read as the reverse complement.
CGCGGAGGTCGAGCGGCTGCGGCCGGGGATGCGGGTCTGGGGATCCAACCAGGGTCTGCTCGGCCGGCAGGGCACCTGTGCCGAACTGGCCGCGGTCGAGGAACGGTGGCTCTACCCGACGCCCGACGGCGTCACCGACCGTGAGGCGGCCGCCGCGGCGCTCGTTTCAATCACGGCCCACCTCGGGCTCGTGAGTCACGCCGCCCTCCAGCCGGGCGAAACGATCTTCGTCAGCGGTGGCTCCGGGGGCGTGGGCTCGGCGGTCGTTCAGATCGCCAAGGCGCTCGGCGGCCGCGTGATCGCCACGGCCGGCACGCCCGAGAAGCGGCAGCGGGTCCACGATTTCGGTGCCGACGTGGTGCTCGACTACCGCCGCGAGGATCTCGTGGCCGCGGTGCTGGCGGCGGCACCGGGCGGGGTGGCTGTGCACTGGGAGACCCGGAGCGAGCCCGACTTCGAGACCGCGATCGCGTTGCTCTCGGAGCGGGGGCGGATGGTGCTGATGGCCGGCCGCGAGGCGCGGACACCGCTGCCGGTGGGACCGTTCTACGTCAAGGGCTGCCGGCTGCTCGGGTTCGTGATGTTCAAGGCCGACCCTCACCAGCAGGCGGCCGCGGCGGCCGACATCAACCGCTGGCTGGCCCATGGCCGATTGCGGGCGCCGGTCGATCGGGTCGTCACACTGGCCCACGTCGCCGAGGCCCACGCCCTCCAGGAAGCCGCCACCGTGGGCGGCTCCGGCAAACTCGCCGGCAAGATCGTGGTGGAGCCATGAGCAGAGTGCCGCTGGCGGCGGCGGTCATCGGCGCTGCGGTTGCCGCGGCGTTCGGCCTGGGGCTCGCCGCCGCCGCCGAGCCCCCGTCGCCGGGTCAGCCGCCACGCTTCTTCGGCCTGGAGGCGGCCGGGCAGCGGATCGCGTATGTCTGCGATCGCTCCGCGAGTATGTCGGAGCCCGACGGGGTGCCGCTGGCCGACGCCAAGCGGGAACTACTCGCCAGCATCGAGGGGCTGGGGGAGTCCCGGCAGTTTCACCTGCTCTTCTACAACGAGCGGCAGAGCATGTTCGAACCGGCCGGCGGCCGCGGGCGGCCGATGTTCGCCGACGACGCGACGCTTCGCGAGGTGCGGCGGTTCATCGACGGCACACCGGCGGCCGGTGGGACGCGGCATGCGGAGGCGATCGCCGCGGCTCTGCGGCTCGCGCCCGACGTGGTGTTCCTGCTCACCGACGCCGATGCGGCGCACGACCTCACCGACGCGGATCTCGAGCGGCTGAGCGGCCGGCTCGGTGCGACGCGGCTGATGGTCGTGCAGTTCGGCGGCGGCGAGGGGCGGCGGTCACCGCAACTGGCCCGGCTGGCCGCGATCTCCGGCGGCGTCTACCGGGTGGTCGAGCCGGGGGCTGACTGACCCGAGGTCGTCCGACCGCTCCGCCATCCACCCATCGCCTCGAGCCCCGCCGACACGTTGGGGAACATGCCGCCCCAGGCTCGCGGACCCGGAGTCTGGCGGCCATCGGCAGCCTGCTGATCGGCCGGCTTGGGCTGGGCAGACGACCGCGATCCCGCCGGCCGCGACCGAGTCTGCTGGCCCTGCTGCCTGTTCCCCGTACCCTGCTGCGGTTGCCGCGTGTCAGGTTGATTCGCCGACGACGGGCTGGCCTGGGCCTGACGCGGCTGCGACTTCGGACTCTGAGCCTTTTGGCTCTGGGACTTCTGCTGGCGTGCGGCCGGGGAGGCCTCAGGTTGGGGCCCCGAAGCTTCAGGGGCAGGCGTGTCGCGACCGCTTGGATCGACGAGCCCCGTGCTCGGAGCGGCGGGCGTCGTGAACGACGTGTCGGCCTGGCGGGCGATCCGCTCCGGCACCACGAGGTATCGGACACCGGGGCTCGCTTCGGTGCCTCCGTCCGGCGCGGTGGCCGCGGTGTCGCGTGCCATGACCGAAGGCAGGCTCGAGGCGTCGACCGGCGGACGCGACGGCATGTCGAGCATGTCGTCGGTGGGGGTGCGCTGCTCGAGAGCCGGGGTCGAGAGCTTGGCCGGGGCCGTCACCACCGCCTGCGGTTCGGTCTCGGGCCGGTCCGATTCCGGAGCCGTCGTGGCCGGGGGCAGCTCAGCGACGGCGACGGGCGTGGGCTCAACGCTCATCGCGGCGGGCGGGGCAACGACCGTGGGCGTCGGTTCGACCGGAGTGCCTTCGGCGACCATCACCGGCGGCATGTGGGCGGCTTCGCTCGGCGTGCCGACCTCGGCATCGCCCGGCTCGTCATCGATGAACGCTGGCTGGTGGGCCGCGATCTCGTGCTGCTCGGCCACGGGCTCGGCGGCTTCGGCGACCGGCGGCGCCGCCGGCACGGGCGCGACGAACGCCTCTTCCACGAGTTCCTCTCGGGCCGGGGTCTCCAGCGCGGGGGCCTCGGCTGCGGCCGGCGCGGCGGGCTCCGGCTGCACGAGTTGGCCTGACACCAGCGGCTGACCCTCGCGAAGCGGGAACTTCAGGATCCGCCCCTCGAACGAGTCGGTGACCCGCAGGGCCGTCGCCGGCACCATCGCCTTGGGCAGGTCCCGCAGGGCCACGTCCCAGACGGTGATCGGCGAGCCCTGGGGCAGCGCCCGCAGGGCCACGAAGATCGGCTCACACTCCACCTGCGGCTTGGCCTGGGCGAGATGGACATCGAGGGCCCGATTCACACCCACCGCCGCGACCGCGCCGGCCACGAAGGCCGCCACGAACACGGTCGCGGTACGGGGACGATGGCGAGCGGGCCGGGTGGACGGAGTTTCGGCAGCCATGGGATCGATGGGCCTTGGGGCGCGGTGCGTCGGCGGAAGCCGACCATCGCCTGTTGATTCGGCTGCCGCCCGCCGCCTCGGCCAGCGGGCCGCCTGCGATCGCTCCGCCCGCCTCATCGTCCCGGGGATGCCCAGCCTCTCCACGGGCCTTGGCTGGCAGCGTCGCCCCAGGTTGCCGGCCTTGCCAGGGGACTTCCCGGTGGTGTGCGGGCCCCGCCCGGCCTCAGCGGACGACCAGCGGCGGGTCGTCCGCTCGAGCGGTCTCGTCGCCCGGCGGTGCGAACAGCGGATCGATCGTGTCCGCCAGCGGCCGGATCGCCAGCAGCCGGACGCTCGTCCGCTCGCCGCGATCGTGATCCCGCAACAGGCTGTCGCCGACGGAGGCCGTGTCGTCGCCGCCGCAGGCCACAATGAGCATCCCGTCGCGGGGAAGCTCGGCCGTGAGCGTCAGATGCTCCAGCCGGTGGCGTCGCTGCCCCGTCTCGAGGCGAAACATACCGTCCTCCCCCACCCACGACTTCTCGACCGGCCCGTGACGGATCTCGGGCACGGCCTCGAGCTCCACCCGGCCGTCGGCCGCGGGCCTGGCCCGCAGGCTGACCAGCGGGCTGGCGTCGGCGTAGGTGCCGCCGCGCACATCGCCGTCGGCATGCTCGAGCAAGACGAGTTCGCGGATGCCCGAGGCCATCACCACTTCCCCCCGGCGACCGGGCAAGAGCCGGATCGTCCGGCGGCTCACGGCCGCATCGGTGGCGAGCGTCTCCGGGCCGGCCTCCGCGGTCGCGGTGAACCGGGCGGCGAGGTGGGGCGGCAAGTTGTGCCCCACGACGCCGACGCGCAGGCCATTGGCTGCCAGCCGCCGGCGCAGGTCGGAGTCGAAGCCCTGCTCGTCCACGAACTGCCAGAGTTCGTCGCGGAGCGCCGCGTCGTGCTCATCGCAGCGGACGAACACGAGCTCGAGCGGGATGGTCCGCGGGGCGGGCCGGGCCGCGTCGCCTCGGTCGGCCGCGCTGGTGGCATCGGACTCGGGCTCCCACGCCGGTCGCGGGCCGCCGATCGATCGGCATCCCGTCAGGCCGAGGGCGACGGCGAGCAGGACCGCGAGCGCGGCCGCGGCGGTGCGCGGGTGCTCGCGCGCTTCACGGGAGTGAATGGACACGATGGCAGAACCCTGCGGGGGCAGGACCCGGGAACCTCGGGGAAATAGGGAATCCACCCCGCCCGCGTCAATGCTGAAAAGCCCTCACGCAGGCGAGGGGCTGCCGGTCCCCGTCGCCCGGACGCTCACTATGGGCATCCTGCCCTTCGTTCGCTCGATGCTGGCTGCGCTCTCGGCATCCTGCCTGCGCTTGCCCGCAACGCCGGCTCCGGGGAACCGGCAACCCCTCGCAGTCCAACGGTCGGGGAGGCGTCGTCCGGATACGTCCCGGGCGACCCCTCGCGGGCCACGTCTCCCGCGCGGGCCATCACTCACGCCATCGCGCGCACGGCGTTCACGAACATCGCCAGGCCCGTGCCCGGCTGGTCGGGGTCGAGCCGGCCGTGCCAGGCAGGATGCTGGGTCGCCGTGACGAACCGCTCCGGGTGCGGCATCAGGCCGAAGACGCGGCCCGTGGGATCGCAGGCGCCCGCCACGTCGGCCTCGGCGCCGTTGGGGTTCGTGTTGCTTGCGTATCGCAGCGGGAGCTGCCCCGCCGCGTCGAGCCGCGCCAAGTCGGCGGCCGAGCGGGTCACGAACCGCCCCTCGGCATGCGCCACGGGGAGTTCGAGCGACTCGAGCCCTTGGAGAAAGACGCACGGCCCGCCGATGGTGCGTAGGCCCACCCAGCGGTCCACGAAGCGGCCCGAGGTGTTGTGGGCGAGCGTGGCCTGCCGCGAGCCGTCGGTGTCGGCGAGCAGGAGGCCCGTCTGCAAGAGCACCTGAAAGCCGTTGCAGATCCCGAGCACCAGGCCGCCGCGATCGCGGAAGGCGTGGAGCACGTCGGCCAGCCGGGTGCGGAGCTCGAGGGCGAAGATCCGGCCGCTGGCGATGTCGTCGCCGTAGGAGAAGCCGCCGGGGATACAGAGGATCTGGCAGTCGTCGGCGGTGGCCGGCCGCTCGGCGAGCGCCCGCACGTGGACGCGGCGGGCGATGCCGCCGGCCCGCTCGAAGGCATGGGCCGTCTCCAGGTCGCAGTTGGTGCCGGGGGCACGGAGCACGAGGGCGCGGGGGGCGAGCATGTCAGTGGTTCTCCCGGGCGAGCGACCGCCAGGCGGTGTCGAGCTCGGCCACGGCGACCCGCTCGACGCCGCCGGAGCCCGCGAGTTCGACGGTCGGCTCGGCGAGCACCGCGCCGATCACCGCCCAGGGCACGTCGCCCAGCATGGCGGCCAGCTCGGGCTCACGGCCGGCCGGCAGCTCGCAGAGAAACCGGCCCGGTGACTCGCCGAACGCGATCGCAAGATCCCGCGCCGCACCGGTGAGTGAGTGGTCGTCGTCGCCGGCGGCAAAGGGCACCCGGGCCAGATCCACCCGCGCGCCGACCCCGCCGCCGATCGCCATCTCGGCCACCGCAGTGGCGAGCCCGCCGTCGGAGAGGTCGTGGCAGGCGAGCACGAGCCCGGCCCGCTGGGCCCGCGCGACCGCTTGGAACGCGACGCGACAGGCGGTCGGATCCACCTGGGGGACGCGACCGCCGCGGACCTTTCCAGCGAGTTCGAGCTGGCTGCCGGCGGTGTCGGCGTGCGACAGGCCGACGATCGCCAGCAGGCTGCCGGGCCGCTTGAAGTCGGGGGAGATCGCCTGCCGCACGTCGGCGAGCTGGCCGAGCGCCGTCGCCAGGAGCGTCGGCGGGATCGAGATCTCGCGGGGCGTGCCGGTGGAGTCGGTGTAGGCGAACACGTTGTTGAGGCTGTCCTTGCCGCTCACGAAGGGGGCCGCGAAGGCGAGCGCGAGGTCATGACAGGCGCGGCAGGCCTCGACGAGCGGCCCCAGGGTCTCAGGACTGCGGGTGTCGCCCCAGCAGAAGTTGTCCAAGAGCGCGATCCGCTCCGGATCCGCGCCGGCCGCCACCGCGTTGGCGATCGCCTCCACGATCCCGCCGGCGGCCATCTGGTAGGGATCGATGGCCCCGAGCCGGTGCCGCAGGCCCACGCCGAGCACGATCCCGCGGCCGCGGCCGAGCACGCCGCGGATCGCCGTGCCGTCGGCCGGCCCCGCGCCCGGGCCCAACAGCGGCTTGGTGACGCTCGCCCCCTGCACCTCGTGGTCGTATTGCCGGATGATCCATTCCTTGCTCGCGACATCAGGGAGCGCGA
>CAMCPF010000120.1 GCA_945876515.1 Candidatus Kuenenia stuttgartensis | reverse complement strand
CCAGCATGACGACCGTCGCCTTTTACGACACGAAGCCCTACGACCGCGACTACATGCAGGCCGCGGCCGGGGCGGGCGAGCTTCACTGGGTGTTCCGCGAGTTTCGACTCACGGCCGAGACGGCCTCGACGGTCGATGCAGCGACGGCTGTCTGCAGCTTCGTGAACGACCGGCTCGACCGCGGCTGCCTGGCCACGCTGGCCACCACCGGGGTGCGGCATGTAGCGCTCCGGTGCGCCGGCTTCAATCACGTCGATTTGGCGGCCGCCCGCGAACTCGGGATCACGGTCACCCGCGTGCCGGCCTACTCGCCCTACGCCGTGGCCGAGCACACCGTGGCCCTGGTGCTTGCGCTCAACCGCCGGATCCACCGGGCCTTCAACCGGGTGCGGGAGCAAAACTTCTCCCTGGCGGGCCTCGTCGGCTTCGATCTCCACGGCAAGACCTGCGGGATCGTGGGCACGGGCAAGATCGGCCGGGTGGCCGCCGAGATCTTCAAGGGCTTCGGGATGCGGGTGGTGGCTCATGATCCCTTCCCGCAAGCAGATTGGGCCGCCGCCCACGGCGTCGAGTATCTCCCACTCGATGAGCTTCTGGCCGCCAGCGACATCGTCTCGCTCCACCTCCCGCTCACGCCCGAGACCCACCATCTCGTAAACGCCGCGACACTCGCCCGAATGAAACCGGGCGCGATGCTCGTGAACACCAGCCGCGGCAAGCTGATCGACACGGCCAGCGTGATCGCGGCCCTCAAGACCGGCCGGCTCGGTGGCCTGGCGATCGACGTCTACGAGGAGGAGGAAGGAGTCTTCTTCGAGGATCTTTCCGGGCAGGTGCTGCAGGACGACGAACTCGCGCGGCTGCTCACCTTCCCGAACGTGCTCGTGACCGCCCACCAGGCCTTCCTCACGCAGGAAGCCCTCGGCGAGATCGCCCGCGTGACCGTGGAAAACCTCCTCCGCATCGGCCGCGGCGAACCCCCGCTTGCAGGCACCGTCGTCGGGGAGAGTGCCTAGGCAGGAGCCGGACAACTCTGGGTGTCTCGAGAATCCGGGTCCCGGGAGGGGTTGCCCGTGCTCTGGAGCCGGCCTTGATGGCAAGCGGAGCCAGGGATGGCGAAGCGCAGCCAGCATGGAGTGAGCGGAGGCCAGGATGGCCGGAGCGAACGTCCGGGCGACAGGGCACGGGCAACCCCGACCCACGCCAGGCGCAGCCTCACGCCACCGGCCGCCGCGCAAACCACATCACCACCGCATAGAAGACCGGCGTGAAGAAGATCCCGAACACGGTCACCCCCAGCATCCCGGAGAACACTGCCGTGCCCAGGGCCTGCCGCATCTCGGCCCCGGCGCCCGTGCCCAGCACGAGCGGCACCACGCCCAGGATGAAGGCCAGCGAGGTCATCAGGATCGGCCGCAGCCGCAGCTTCGCCGCCTCGAGGACCGCCTCGGCCGCAGTGGCCCCGGCCTCCTGCCGCTGCTTCGCGAACTCCACGATCAGGATCGCGTTTTTGGCCGCCAGGCCGATCAGGACCACCAGGCCGATCTGCGTGAAGATGTTGTTGTCGAGCCCGGCCAGCCAGACACCCGCGATCGCGGCCAGGAGACACATCGGCACGATCAGGATGATCGCCAGCGGCAGGGCCCAGCTCTCGTACTGGGCCGCGAGCACGAGGAAGACGAACACCGTGCCGAGGGCGAAGACCAGCGTGGCCGTGTTGCCGGCCAGGATCTGCTGGAGCGAGAGCTCCGTCCAGGCGATGTCCATGCCCGGCGGGATCACGCCCTGCCCGGCGGGCGGCTGGGCGGCGAGCGCTTCCAGGATCGCGATCGCGTCACCCGAGCTCGTGCCGGGCAGCGTGCCGCCCGCAAGTTCGGCCGAGGGATAGAGGTTGTAGCGGTTGACCACGGCCGGGCCGCTTGAGTCACGCACGCTCACGAGCGTGGCCAGGGGCACCATCTCGCCCACGGCGTTGGGCACCTTCAGGCGGCTGATGTCGGCCGGCTGCATTCGGAACGGGGCGTCGGCCTGCACGGTCACCTGCCAGTTGCGGCCGAAGGCGGTGAAGTCGTTGACGTAGCCGCTGCCGAGGTAGAGCTGCAGCGCCTCGTTGACCGCCGCGATCGGCACGCCCTGGGCGCGGGCCTTGGCCCGGTCCACCTCCACGAACACCTGCGGCTGGTTGGCCCGGAAGGTGGTGGTAACCCCGGCCAGGCCCGGCTGGGCGGAGGCCGCCTCGGCGAGTGACTCGACCGCCGCCTGGAGGGCGGCCGGCCCCTCCGCGGCCCGGTCCTGCACTTGCAGTTTGAAACCGCCGGTGCTGCCCATGCCTTCGACCGGGGGCGCGGGAAACACCGACACGACCGCCTCCGGGATGTCGGCGTAGGCCCGCCGCAGCCGCCGCACGATGCTGCCGGCCCGCTTCTCCGGATCGACCGCCCGGGCGGCGAAGGGCTCGAGCAAGACGAACATCCCTCCGGCGTTTGGCAGGTTGGTGCTCGTGACGAGCGAGTAACCGGCCACCGAGATCACGTGGGCCACGCCGGGCGTGGCCAGAGCCTCGCGGGTGAGCCGCTCCACGACGGGCTCGGTCCGCTGCAGGCTCGCCCCGTCGGGCAGCTGGCAGTTGACGACGAGGTAGCCCTTGTCCTGCTCGGGGATGAAGCCCACGGGCACGGTGGTGAACCCGAAGTACGTCAGCGCCATCAGCCCCACGTAGGCCGCCGCGACCACGATCGCCGTGCGCAGGAGCAGCCCCACGACGGCCCCGTAGGCGCCCGTCGTGACGTCGAAAAACAGGTTGAAGGCCCGGAAGAAGCCGGCCAGCAGCAGGTTCACGAGCGGCGCCGCGAGCCAGCCCGCCACACTGCCGGCCGCAAACAGCACCAGCCGCACGGCCCACACCTTCCACTCGTCGGGCACGCCCGCGGCGGCTAGCCCCGCCCGCACGATTGCCAGATCCTCGAACAGCCAGATCGCCGCCAAGCCGGCGAGCAGGCCGATGCCGACCGCCGGGAGGGCGTCGCGCCGGACCGGCCCGTGGGTTTCCGCATGGCCGGCGAACAGGATCGCGCAGAGTGCGGGGGCGAGCGTGAGCGACACGAAGGCGGAGATCGCCGTACTGGCTGCGATCGTGAGGGCGAACTGCCGGTAGAACTGGCCGCTGATCCCGGTGATGAAGGCCGTGGGCACGAACACCGCCGCCAGCACCAGCGCGATCGCGATCACCGGCCCCGCCACCTCCTGCATCGCCTTTCGCGTGGCCTCGCGGGCGGAGAGCCCCTCCCGGAGCCAACGCTCCACGTTCTCCACCACCACGATCGCGTCGTCCACAACGATCCCGATCGCGAGCACCAATCCGAAGAGCGAGAGGTTGTTGAGCGAGAAGCCCAAGAGCCGCATCACGGCGAAGGTGCCGATCAGCGAAACCGGCACCGCGAGCATCGGCACGAGCGTGGCCCGCCATTGCTGAAGGAAGACCAGCACCACCACGAACACGAGCACCACCGCCTCGAACAGGGTCTTCGTGACCTCGTGGATCGACTCCTCGACGAACACGGTGGTGTCGTAGTGGATCCGGTGCTCGAGGCCGGCCGGGAACCGCTCGGCGAGCCGGTCCATCTCGTGCCGCACCCGCTCGGCGGTGGCCAGGGCGTTGGAGCCGGGCAGCTGGAAGACGGCGATCGTGACGCTCTCCCGGCCGTCGAGGGAGCTCGTCATGTCGGCGTTCTTGGCGCCGAGCTCGACGCGGGCCACGTCGGAGAGCCGCACGAGCCGGCCGGGGCGGCCCGGCTGGATCGCGTCTCCCTTCGTGCCCGGCTCGGACTTCACGATCACCTGGGCGAAGGCCTCGGAGTCGGGGAGCCGGCCGAGCGTCGTGACGGGAAGTTGAAGTTCGACCGGCCCGGCGGCCGGCTCTTGGCCGAGCTGGCCGGCGGCCACCTGCACGTTCTGCTCGCGAAGGGCCCGCACCACGTCGCCCGCGGCCAGGCCGCGGCTGGCCAGCGCGTCGGGGTCGAGCCAGACCCGCATCGCGTAGTCGCGGGCGCCGAGGAAGGCCACGTCGCCCACGCCCTCGATCCGGGCGAGCGCGTCCTTCACCTGGATCAGCGCATAGTTGCTCAGGTACAGCAGGTCATACTGGCCGTCGGGAGAGACGAGGTTCACGCACAGCAGGATGCTTGGCGACTTCTTCTTGGTGACCACCCCCTGCCGCTTCACCTCCTCGGGCAGCTTGGCGAGCGCCACGGCCACGCGGTTCTGCGTCAGCACCTGCGCCTGGTCGATGTCGGTGCCGAGGCTGAAGGTGACGTCGATCGCCGCCTGGCCGTCGTTGGTGCTCTTGGAAGAGAGATAGAGCATCCCCTCGACGCCGTTCACCTCCTGCTCGATCGGCGTGGTGACCGTGTCGGCCACCACCTGGGCGCTCGCCCCGGGGTAGGCCGTCTGGATCGCGATCGTGGGAGGCACGATCTCGGGATACTGGGCGACCGGCATCCCCACGAGGGCCACGCCGCCGACGATCATGATCACGATCGAAAGGACCGTGGCGAAGACGGGGCGGTCGATGAAGAACTGGGCCATGGATGGATCGATCGCCGCCGCGGCTCACCGGGATTTCCAGCATGATCTTACCGTCGCCGCCGACGAGCACGCCGATGGCGTACGATTTTTGCCGGGGCTGCGGCCGTTCCCGCTAAACCTCTGGCATGAGCGGCTCGCTGCCCGCTCTCCTCTCGTCTTCGACGGCTGCCACCGCCTCGGCCACATCGTCCATCTTGTTCTCGATGCTCGGCGACTCGTCGGTCTTTTCCCGCATCGCCTCGGTCTTGGACCGGCGGCGCCGCCGGCATGGCCATCCTCGGGGAAAGCTTTGCCCCCCGAGGCCGCCGCGCTCGCCATTCCTAGTGGCACACCACCGGGACGCGAGCCGCTCTCTTGGTCGCTTTGTACACGCCGTCACGAACCACCAGACCTGTCGCCGGTCGATCCGGCGGCACCCCGTGGGCTCGCCGTCCCGCACGCCACTACGAGCGGCGTCAACCCGAGAAGACGCCGCTCCACAAAATCGTTTCCGAGAACCTCGAGAGTTGGCTCGAGTGGCGGGCAGCCGCCGAGCGGGCCGTGCCGGGATACGTCGAGGACGAACTGCGCGGCTATCTCGCGTGCGGGCTCCTCTGCTTCGGCTTCGCCCGCGCTCGCTGCACGGGCTGCGGCCAGGCGTTCATCGTGGCATTCTCCTGCAAGGGCCGCGGCGTCTGCCCGTCCTGCAACGGCAGGCACATGGCACAGACCGCCGCCCACCTCGTCGCCCACGTCATCCCGCCGGTGCCCGTGCGGCAGTGGGTGATCTCGGTGCCGAAGCGGCTGCGCGGGTTTCTCGCAGACCGACCCACGGCCGTCGCAGCCCTGACGAAGATCTTTCTTGACGAGATCGAGCGGTCGCTGTGCGCTGCGGCAGGCGTCACGAGTGCAGCCCCCGCATCCGCCCGCCCGCGGCTCGGTGGCATCTCCTTCCTGCACCGCTTCGGCTCGGCGCTCAACCGCCACGTGCATCTCCACGCCTGCGTCACCGACGGCGTCTTCGTGCCGCCTGCACAGCAAGCAGTCAGTGACGCACCGCCGGCGTTCCTGCCGGCACGGCCGATCACCCAGGCTGACCTGGCCGCACTCACCGAGCGGGTTCGCCGCCGCGTGATCCGGTGGTTCCGCATGCAGCGGCTGCTCGACGCCGCGGCCGCCGCCGACATGCTCGCCTGGGAGAACAGCGGGTTTTCAGTAGATGCGAGTGTCAGGATCACACTCATCGACCGCGATGTGCCGAGCTATTTTCAGAGTCTCGAACACCTGCTGCGGTATTGCGCCCGGCCCCCCTTCGCACTCGAGCGGATCTCCGTGATCCGCGGCCCAGACGTCCGGATCGCCCGCATTCGCTACGTGCTGCCCAGACACAAGGCCGCCAACTGGGTCGGGCCCGGCCGCGGTCGTAAGTCCACGCGGACGGACGCCAACGGCGTCGTCGAGCTCACGCCGTTTGAGTTCCTCGATAGGCTCGCCGAGCTCGTCCCGCCGCCGCGGAAGCACCGGCATCGCTACCACGGGGTGTTCGCGCCGAACCACAAGCTCAGGCCCGCCGTCACGGCGCTCGCCGTCGGCAACATCGGCAAGCGGCGCGAGGCTGTGACCGGTGGGCAAGCGGCCGGCAGTCGCGCCACGGGGGGCTGCTGCGACGCGCATCAAAAGCCCCGCTCGCACGACACGTCGCGAATCGCGTGGGCGAAACTGATGGCCCGGGTGGGGGAGGAGTTTCCGGTCGAGTGCCCGAACTGCGGCGGTGACATCCGGCTGATCGCATTCATCACCGATCCGGGCCCGATCCGGAAGATCCTGACACATCTCGGCGAACCGCTCGAGCCGCCACCAGTCTCGCCGGCCCGAGGCCCGCCCGCCGACTGGGGCGAGCTTGTGCAGATCCATGACGATCGCGACGTCTTTCAAGCCTCGCCCGACGAACTGCCCGCGATCGATATTCACAGCCTCTGACCGGTGCCGGACGCGAGGCGTCGAAGCCCCTGGAACGGCCGACGAAGACACGGTCTGCGCCGACGCGAGAAAAACGCCACCGCGGGGGATGCGCGGCGTTTTGCCGAACCGCCTCCGGATGGCCGAAACGCGCCACTTCGCTGCTCAAGGGCAGTCCGTCAGCCGGAAGACCGTTGCGGAAGTGCCATTGACCGGGCTATCCTTGGCAGGCACAGCCAATTTCGCTGCTCAAGGGCAGTCCGTCAGCCGGAAGACCGTTGCGGAAGTACCTTTGACCGGGCTACCCTTTTTTTTGCGAGGAAACGAGGGTTACTGCGGGCACGCGACGCAGAATCCGAAGCAGTCTCAAGTCCGCAGGGATCCGCAGGAGGTCGCACTGGCCCGAGTCCTGCAGGCACAAAGGCACCCGGGCAGCAGGCGAACCGAGCATCTGGACGGAATTTGCTCGCTCAGAATATGGCCCTACCGGGGATTCCCGCCGGGGAACGCTGAGGACGAGGGCCGGATTGAAGTCAAGGCTCGCCGATGCTGCAGTTGTAGAAGCCCGTATAATCAAGTGCTGAGGTCACAGACCACAAGGAGCCCATGACATGAGCAAACCGAAAAATCACGTCCATGTGCAGACGACGGTGGGCGACCAAGGCTCGGTGACCCTCGACAGGTTGCCGTACCTGCCTGGCCAGCGGGTGGATGTCACGATCAGTCCGGTTGACGTCCCGCCGGCAGCCAAGGCCCGCTATCCGCTGGCCGGGGTGAAGGTCGAATACCAAGATCCCTATGGCAGCGTCGCTGAAGGCGACTGGGAAGCCGCCCGGTGATCGTTGTTGATACCCACATCTGGATCTGGTGGGTTCACCAGGACGATCGCCTCATTCCGCAGGCCAGAGACTTCATTGTCCAGCACGAAACCCGACGCATCGGGGTCAGTGCGATCTCCTGCTGGGAGGTCGCCAAGTTGGTGGAGCGAGGTCGTCTGCGTCTGCCCATGGCGGTTGACGAATGGCTTCACGCCGCACTTGCGTATCCCGGGATGACGCTCCTGCCACTGACGCCCGAAATCGCCGCCGATGCCTGTTGCCTGCCGGGCTCATTTCACAACGATCCGGCGGATCAGATGATCGTCGCCACGGCCAGGGCGAATGGGAGTCAATTGGTGACCATGGATCGGCGAATCCTGGCCTACCCTCACGTCAATCTGGCACGCTTTGCCTGACCCCGGCACTCCACCAGCAGTCACGCCACGGCGTAGAGGGGCTCCGAGACCGGCGTCAGGGCATTCACCGAGACGGTGAGGTCACTGACATCGGTCCAGCCGGCCCGTCGCATCTTCGGCAGCTCCTCGATCAGGTCCCGCTTGACGGCCGCCACCGCCTCGGCCACGTCGTCCATCTTGCTCTTGATGCTTGGCGACTCGTCGGTCTTCGCCCACATCGCCTCGGTTTTGGGCCGGCGGCGCCGCCGGCATGGCTATCCTCGGGGGAAGCTTTACCCCCAAAGGCCGCCGCGCTGGCCATTCCTCGTGGGACACCACCGGGACGCGAGTCGCTCTCTTGGTCGTTTTTACACGCCGTCACGAGCCACCAGACCTGTCGCCGGGCGATCCGGCGGCACCCCGTGGACTCGCCGTCCCGCACGCCGTTACGAGCGGCGTCGCCCCGAGAAGACGCCGCTCCACACAATCGTTTCCGAGAACCTCGAGAGTTGGTCCGCGTGGCGAGAAGCCGCCGAGC
>CAMCPF010000119.1 GCA_945876515.1 Candidatus Kuenenia stuttgartensis | reverse complement strand
GACGAACTGCTCGAGCGGATCCTCGAACTCTACGCCGCCGCCGCCCGCGACGGGATCACGGCCAAGGAGTTCGAGCAGGCCCGTAACAAGGTGGCCGGCCGCGTGGTGCTGGCCGGCGAGCGGCCGCGGCGGCGGCTCTTCGACGTAGGCCTCGAGTGGTCGCACCGCCGCCGCTACCGCCCGATCGCCCAGTCGCTGACCGACCTCGACGCGATCACGCTCGACGACGTGCAACGGATCCTGGCCGCCTGGCCCCTCGACGCCCCGGCCGCCACGGTCATCGCCGGCCCGGAGGGGTGAGGGAGCTTACCGGCCCCTCCGGGATTTCCGCGGGACAGAGGGGCTGCCCATGCCCTCGAGCGGGCTGTGGAAGCAAGCGCAGGCATGGATGCCGGAGCGCCGCGGACACGCAGTGAACGGAGGCCTGGAGGGCCGAAGTGAACGTCCAGCGAGAGGGCATGGGCAGCCCCGAAGCGGCGGTCACGGCCCGGGGGCTTTCATGAGGCAACGAATGCGAGGCATAATCGCGAACTCCCGGAGCCTCCCATGCCCATCCTGCTCGCCGACGCCAATCGCTGGCTGATTCCGCTGCCACCGGTCTGGTTGCTCGGCGCCGCGGCGGCGCTCGCGATGCTGGCCTCGCTCGCAGGCTGGGGCATTCTCAAGCTGGTCGCTCCGCGAATGGCGACCGAGGCCCGCGCGTCGCTCGGCGATGGGTTTCTCGGGCCCTTGGCCTGGCTGCTCGTGGCTTTCGCCGCCGTGGCGGTCGCCTTCACCCCGCTCGTAGGCCTGCCGCTGCCCCCCGACTTCACGCTCTCCGAGTCGGCTCCGCTGGCCCAGTTCGCGCGGTCGCTCGGGCGGATGACCTCGGCCAACGATTTTCGCGAGACCGTCTCAGTCGCCCCCGGCGCGAAGCTCGAGGCCATCCCGCTGCCCCTGCGGCCGCAGGAACTGGCCCGGATCGAGATCGAGAGCGATCAGCCGCTGGTCGTGCGGACCCAGCAGCCGGTGGCGGGCTTCGCGCTCGCCAAGGACACCGACCTCGTGCTCGAGGCGGGCAAGCCGTGGACGTGGGAACGGACCGAAGAGGCCACCAACCCGTTTCTCGGCTCGACGGCGAAGCTCGAGGCCACCAACGACTCGTCCGCGCCGGCCCGGCTCGACGTGCGCTGGCAGCTCGTGCCCGAGCACCCCCAGGCGGCGATCCTCCCCTGGGCGTTCGTCGCGCTCATGGGGATCGTCGCGGCCTACGCGGTGTTTCGGCTGGGCTGCGGCCGGGTGGCGGCGATCGCCGCGGCCACCGCCAAGGAGTCGCTCGGCCAGCCGCTGTTCTCCGTGGTGATCGTGGCGGGGATCGCCCTGATCGTGGGCTTCGTCGTGATTCCCTACAACACGTTCGGCGAAGACGTGAAGATGTACAAGGACAGCGGCCTGACGCTGATCAAGGTCCTGACGCTCCTGCTCGTGGCCTGGTCGGCGGGCGTGGCCGTCTCCGAGGAGATCGAGGGCCGCACGGCGCTCACGGTACTCTCCAAGCCGCTCACCCGCTGGCAGTTCGTGCTGGGGAAGTTCGCCGGGCTGGTGCTCGTCGCACTGCTGGTGTTCCTGATCCTAGGAGGCGTGCTGCTGGCGATGACCAACTTCAAGGTGGTCTACGACGCCCGCGAGGGGGCCCAAGTCGATCCGCTGTGGTGGGACTGCGCCGACGAGATGGTGACGGTCGTGCCGGGGCTGGCGCTGGCTTTCCTGGAGACGGTCGTGATGGCGGCGATCGCCCTGGCGGCCTCGACGCGGCTGGGCACGGTGGCCAACTTGATCCTCTGCTTTACCGTCTACGCATTGGGCCACCTCGTCCCGCTCCTGGTGCAGTCGAGCGTGGGGAAGTTTGCGATCGTGCGGTTCACGGGCCGGCTGTTCGCCACGATCCTCCCGGTGCTGGACCACTTCACCGTGGAGGCGGCGGTGGTCGGCGGGGTGCCCGTCCCCTGGGACTACCTCGGCTGGGCCGCACTCTACGCCGCGCTCTACTCGGCGGTGGCGATCCTGGTGGCCCTGGTGCTCTTCCAGCACCGCGACCTGGCCTGAGCGGTTTATCGCACAAGGCCCGTGCGGGCGGTGACGCCGAGCATCGTCAGGTCGGCGGTGGACGTGCCGGGCAGCGACCACCAGCCCGCGTCAGCGCCGCGGACGGCCTGGGCCTCGGCCTGGCCGTCGATGAAGAAGGTCATGCCCTTGCCGATCCGCCGCTCCACCCGCGGCCCGAAGGCGACACCGATCAGGCTCGACTCCGTCCCCGGAGCGAGGGTCGTGCGCACCTCGAGCGACTCACTGCCCGTGTCGCGATCGTGCGCCATGCCGATTCGCCCCGTCCAGCGGGCCGGACCCTCGGTGATCGAAGCCGGGTCCGCCAGCATGCCGGCGGCCACGTCGAACCGGTCGATGCGGCTGCGGAGTTCGGCGGCCAGCGGCCCGGGCAGGGCGTCGCGGCCGCTCGGGCCCTGGACCGAGATGCCCTTGAACTCGACGGGCGGCTGAACCGGAGCAGTCGGTTCGGTGCCGACCCGCCGCAGCGCCGACGCCACCGAGCCGGACCCCTCGAAGCTGGCCAACCCCAGCCCCTCGAACAGGACCGGGGGCGGATCAAGCGCCCGGGCCGGCCCGGAGGCCAGCGCCACGGTCAGGGCGCAGCCGAGCACCGCCGGCAGGCCGCCCTGCGGGCGGTGGCCGGAACTGCGGCGGCGGGCAAGGAGCGGTGGGATGATCGAGAACATCTTCATCTGCTTGTCTATCGACAGGCCGGACCGACCGGGTTGCGGAGCGACCCTGCCGGCTGGGCAAGCGACAGCGGTCAGCCGGTTTTGCGACGGGGAAACAGGGGGATTGTGGCGGGACGCGGCCGCCCGGCGTGACGCCGGCCCCCGAGGTGAGTGCAGTCGAGCGCCTCGAGCACGCGGGCGGCGACCTCGACCGCCAAGGCGCCCGCGGCCGCCGGCACGAGCGGCTCGGCGCCAGTGCGGATCGCCGCCAACAGGTCGTCGTGCTCGCCCGCAATCGCGTTGGCGTCGGGCACGGTCACGGTCTCCTGCGGCAGGATGTCGGTGAAGAACCGATCCTTGAGCGTTGCCCGCTCGGCGGCAGGCACGGCAGCCGCGTTGAACCGCCCGGCGCGGACCTCCTCGGAGGGGGCGACGACCTCGACGGTCTTGGCGGTCAGGTCCACCGCCACCATGCCTCCGGTGCCCCACAACGACACGGTCCGCTCCGCCCGCGGGCTGATCCGCGAGGCCGCCAGGTCGGCGACCAGGCCGCTGTCGAACACCAGCCGCGCGCGGACGGCGTCTTCGTGACCGCCGGCGGCGACGAGCCCGTGGGCCTCCACCCGCTCGAGCCGGCCGGGGTCCAACGACAGCACGAGGTCGATGTCGTGGATCATCAGGTCGTGCACCACGCCCGCGTCGAGCGAGCGGAAGGTGAAGGGCGCCAGCCGGCGGGCCTCGACGAAACTCGCTTCGCCGGCCCGGGCCGTGGCCGCCACCCAGGCCGGATTGAACCGCTCGACGTGGCCGACCGCGACGGTGCGTCCGAGTCGGCGGGCCGTCGCGGCGATCAGCCGGGCATCGTCCACCGAGACGGCGAGTGGCTTTTCGACGAGCAGGTCGATTCCCGCCTCGAGCAGCGGCAGCGCTACCTGCGTGTGCAGGGCGGTCGGGGCCGCGATCACCACCGCCTCCGCCCGCCCCACGAGTTCGGCCGGATCGGCCAGGGGCTGGCAGCCGTGGGCCGCCGCCACGCGGTCGCGAGCCTCGGGAAACGGATCGACCACCGCCACGAGTTCGGCGTCGTCCCGCCCGGCCAGGAGCCGCGCATGGATCGTACCGAGGTGTCCGCAGCCCACCACCGCCACCTTCGTCCGCATCATGCCGCCCTCCTTTGGTCACGAGCCCGACCGTGCCGCCCTTCCTGCTGCCGCGCGAGAAAGCTGAACAGCTCCTCCACCGCCGGCCGCAGCGAACCCTGGCCGCGGAGCAGTTCCCGGGCGGGCTCGAGCCCCACCTTGGCGCGGTAGAGCAGCCGGTGGGCCTCGGCGATCGCCTCGATCGTGTCGCGATCGAAGCCACCCCGCTTGAGCGCCACCACGTTGATGCACCGCG
Source organism: Candidatus Kuenenia stuttgartensis (assembly GCA_945876515.1). Taxonomy (GTDB): domain Bacteria; phylum Planctomycetota; class Planctomycetia; order Pirellulales; family UBA1268; genus QWPN01. The sequence continues at coordinate 4,126 of CAMCPF010000119.1, read as the reverse complement.
GCCGGGCCGGAGCCCCCTCGCAGAGCATGAACGGCGGCACGTCGTGCAACACCCGCGACAGACCGGCCACGAACGCCCAACTGCCGATCGTCGTCCAGTGATGGACCGCCACGGCCCCGGAGAGCGAGGCCCGGGAGTGGATCCGGACGTGGCCGCCGAGGAGCGTGCCGTTGGCGATCGTCACCTGGTCCCCGATCCGGCAGTCATGGGCCACGTGGCAGGCCGCCATCAGGAAGGTGCCGTTGCCGATCGTCGTGACCCCGTCCTCCTTCTCGCTGGCCCGGTTGATCGTCACCCCCTCGCGGATCGTGTTTTCGTCGCCGATCTCGACCCGCGTGGCCGAGCCGCGGTAGCTGACGTCCTGCGGCTCGCCGCCGATCACGCAGTTGGGGAAGATCCGGTTGCGGGCCCCGATCTCAACGTGGCCCATGATGGTGACATGGTTTTCGAGTACCGTGCCTGGGCCGATCACGGCCTCGGCCGACACCACGCAGTGCGGCCCGATGCGGACGCCCGGGGCGAGCTGGGCCCGCGGATCGACGATCGCCGTGGGGTGGACCTCCGCCGGCGGGCCGGCGGTCGGCAAGGCGTTGAAAGGGACGGCGTCGTCCATCGCGTCGTCAGGCCGAGGCCCGCCTCCCGGACAGGGTCCGCAGCCGGGCGGCGAGCATGGCGTTGAGCCGGTGGCCGCTGCGGGAGGCCCGCACGTGGGCATGGATCGGCCGGCCGGCGAGCGCCAGGTCGCCCACCAGATCGAGCACCTTGTGCCGCACACACTCGTCGGGCCAGCGGAGCGGGTTGTCGATCGGGCCGTCCGAGCCGAACACGACGAGATCGCGGGTCGTGACGTGCCCGGCAAGCCCCGCACCGCGGAGCCGCTCGGCCTCGGCGTCCATGATGAACGTTCGCGCCGCAGCGAGTTCGGTCCGGTAGGTCTCGGGCGTGACCCGGACGGCGAGCACCTGGCGGCCGATCGGGCCGGGACCATAGTCCAGCTCATACTCCACCGACAGCCCCGGATGTACGGGTGGCAGCGCCTCGATCCAGGCATCGCCGTCGGTCACCCGACAGGGCTCCCGCACGACCAGCGGCTCCAGCGGCGGCCCGAGTCGTTCGATGCCCGCGTCGTCGATGGCCGCCACGAAGTCGCGGGCCGACCCGTCGAGCCCCGGCAACTCCTCGGCCGAGACCCGCACCAGACAGCAGTCGATCCCGAGGCCCGCCAGCGCGCTGGCAACGTGCTCCACCATCTGCACGCGGACGCCGGCCGCCGCCAGGTTGGTGCGGGCGGTCGCCTCGACCCGGCTTTCGACGGCCAAGGGAATCCGCACCGGCACGCCGGCCACCGTCCTCAGGAAGGCGATGCCGGCCCCCGCCGCGGCCGGCAGCAGCTCGACACGACATGTCTGACCGCTCCAGTAGCCGCGGCCGATGACCGTGACCGCACGGCGGATCGTCTGCTGGGAGCGTGACTGCATGGAGGGCCACCAACCCCGGGAAAGGAGGACGCTGCGGGGCCATCCCCGCCCTCGCCGATCGACGGATGTCGGTCAGCGCACCGGCGGCTGCCCGGGCTGGGCCGCGACCGCACCGCCGTTGAGCATCCGGAGGATGTCGGGCGTGATGTCGACCTGGGGATCGTAGTAGACGATCGGCTTGGTGATGCTGCCCAGAATCCGATTGCGGTCGGTGTCGTCGATCGGCTCGCCGTCAAACCGATGCACCACGGCGATCTTGTTGTCGCGGGCGAACTGGCTCACCGCCCGCTCGATCTCGGTGTAGACCTGAAGATAGACCTTTGCCTCGCGATCCATGAAGTCCTTCTTCTGAAGCTGGGCATTGACGTTGAAGTCGCCCTGGGCCTTGGCGACGTCGGCCTCGAGCTTGCGATGCTCGGGCGTACCCACGTTGAAGCCCTTGAGCTGCTCCATCATGCCGTTGATCCGGTCGCGCTCGGCCTTGAGGCCGTTCTCCGCAGCCATCACCTCGTCCTTCATCTTCTCCATGGCCGCCTTGAAGCGAGTGTGGTTCTTGAAGATGTAACCGACGTCGATCACCGCCACGTGGGTGGCCGGCGAGGTGGCGACGGAGGAGGTGGCCGGCTGCGCCATCGGCCGCACGGCCGGCTGAACGGGAGCCTGGGCTCGGACCACGGGCGTGACGAGTGCGGCGACGAAGGCGATAAGGGCCATTTGCCTGTTCACGGAAGCTCTCCTTGCTGGCGAAACGCGGGGCGGACGGTGGTTGCGGGAACCCGCCCGGCGGCCATCCGTGGCCGCCCCTGGATCCCGACGCGGGCGGGATGATGGCGACCACCCCGCGGCGACTCAAGGCCACTTTTCCGGCGGAAAACGCCGGGCGGCCTCACCGCGGCGAATCGAGCCTGACCTCGAGCCGCACTTCCTTGCCTTCCCGGAGGACGACCACCGGCACCGTCTCGCCGCCTTTGTGCTTCCTGAGCGCGCTGTCGAAATCCTCGAGGTTCGTGATCGCGCTCTCGCCGACCCGGACGATCAGGTCACCCCCCGCAAGCCCGCCGCGGGCCGCCGGCGAGTCTTTGGCCACGCCCGAGATGGCATAGCCGCCCCCCGGCTTGCCGAAGTAGGGAATGCTCCCGAAGTACGGCCGGTCACCCCCGCGGGCAAACTGGGGCGAGGCCACCTCGATGTAGGCCGGCCGCTCCGGGGCCGTGGCCAGCTCCCGCACGACCTCGGTGACGAGAGCGGCGAGCCGCGTTAGCCCGTCGTAGTTGATCTTCTCGGCCGTGTCGGTCGGCCGGTGGTAGTCGCCGTGCGACCCGGTGAACACGTGGAGGACCGGGATCTTCTTGGCATAGAAGCTGGCGTGATCACTCGGCCCGAAGCCTCCCGGCTCTTTGGCCGCCTCGAGGCCGTGGGCCGCCACGAGCCGGTCGACGAGCGGCTCCAGGCCGGTGCCGGTGCCGGTGCCATGCACGATCACCTTGTCGCCCGTGAGCCGACCGACCATGTCGAGGTTCACCATCGCCACGGTGTCGGCGAGCGGCACTGCGGGATTGGCCGTGTAGTGGGCGCTGCCGAGCAGGCCGCGTTCCTCGCCGGAGAAGGCCGCGAACAGCACGCTTCGTGGCAGCTTCGGCCCGGCCGCCAGCCGGCGGGCCACTTCCACCAGCAGGGCGGTGCCGCTGGCATTGTCGTCGGCGCCGTGGTGGATCGCCTGTTCCCCAGGGGCCGCCGAGCCGGCACCGCCATAGCCGAGGTGGTCGTAGTGGGCCCCCAGCACGACGGTCTCGCGGGGATCGATCGCCGCCGCGTCGCCCGCGGCGGCCCGGCCCGCCCCCGGCAAGAGGCCGAGGATGTTGCGGCCCTCGGTCTGCACCCGCTCGATGGCCGTCCGGCCCCGCAGCCGCCAGCCTGGCAGCAGGCCGCTCTGCGGCTCGAGCTTCTCGTCGATGGCCTTCTGGATTTCCGTGAGCGGCCGGCCGAGCGCCTGCCGCACCGCCTCGTCGAGCGCCGCTCGGCGGACGTGCAGGACCGGCATCGTGCGGCGGTCGGAACCCTCGCCGGCACGGGCAAACGGCAGGAGCGCGTCGCCGTCGGCGTCGGTGTCGTTGCAGAACACGAGCCCGCCCACCTCGTGCTCCGAGGCGTTGGCGGCCTTGCGGGCCAGGGCCGCGTGCTGCGACGTCTGGTTGCCCTCGAAAGCGCCGTGCGGGTCGTCCTTCTGCGGCTCCTGACGGAGCACGATCGCAGCGGTGCCCTTGGCTCCCCCCACTGCGTCGAATGGGGCGTAGTCGTCGTACTTCTCGGCCGGGGCCGTGATGCCGGAGCCGGCGAAGGCCAGCGGCAGCTCGAACTCCCCCGAGCCGCCGATCGCCAGCGGCGTGAAGTCCTTGCCGAGTTCCAGCGGCACCACGCGTCGGCCACCGGTCGCATCGGCCGGCCCGACCAGCTCCGCCGTGTTGGCCTCAGCCGGCCCGAGCTTCGCTTCGAGCGTCATCTCGAAGGGCTGGAGCGGCGACTCACGACCGGCGGGCGCGAGCAGACCCAGGTCGGCGAATCGCCGGGCGACCCATTCGGCCGCCGCCTCGATCCCCTTCGTGCCCGGCCCCCGTCCCTCCCGTTCGGGCGCGGCGAGCCACGACACA
>CAMCPF010000118.1 GCA_945876515.1 Candidatus Kuenenia stuttgartensis | reverse complement strand
GCAGGTTAGCAAGGACATCGATTTCCTGGTGCTGGCCGAACCGGAAAACTTCGCCCGGCTCCAGGCGGCCCTGGCCACGTTGCAGGCAGACCGGATCGCCGTGCCGCCGTTCGACCCGGCAGCCCTGGCCCGCGGGCATGCGGTTCACTTTCGCTGCCGCGCACCAGGCGCGGAAGGCCTGCGGGTGGACGTCATGACCCGCCTGCGGGCGATGCCGGAGTTCACGTCTCTGTGGGAGCGTCGGACGACGCTCGTGGATGACGAAGGCGTCGAGTATCACCTGCTCTGCATCCCGGATCTCGTGCAAGCAAAGAAGACACAGCGGAGCAAAGACTGGCCGGTGATCGAACTGCTCGTCACGATTCATTATCGGCAGCATGCGAGCGAGGCCACCGATGAGCGGGTCGATTTCTGGCTGCATGAGGCCCGCACGCCCGAACTGCTCGTCGAACTCTGCCGGCGGTTTCCGACGCAGGCAGCCGAGCTGACCGCAAACCGGCCGCTGATCCGACTCACACGAGACGGATCGCTGGACGACCTTCGCACGGCCCTCGACGCTGAAGTGCGAGCGGAGCAGGCCCGCGACCGTGCCTACTGGGAACCGCTGCGGCGCGAGCTCGAACAGTTCCGCCGCGAGCACCGCGACCGCGAGTGGCCGCCGGTCGGACCTTGGCAGGACTCTTCTTTGCCTACAGCCCCTGGTCCTCCAGGAAGTTGAGTAGGTCGGCGACGCGGCAGGAGTAGCCCCACTCGTTGTCGTACCAGCTCACCACCTTGACGAAGTTACCCAGGCCGATCGTGTCCACGGCCGAAAAGATCGAGCTGTGGGGATCCTGCTTGAGATCGGTCGAGACGAGCTCGGCGTCGGTGTACCGCAGGATGCCCTTGAGCGGCCCCTCGGCCGCCTTCTTCATGGCGGCGTTGATCTCGGCCGGCGGAGCGTCCTTTTTCAAAATCGCCGTGAAGTCCACCACGCTCACCGTCGCGACCGGCACGCGGAAGGCCATGCCGGTGAACTTGCCCTGGAGCTCCGGAATCACGAGGCCCACCGCCCGCGCGGCGCCGGTGCTCGAGGGGACGATGTTCAGGGCCGCGGCCCGGGCGTCCCGCAGGTCCTTGGCAGCCGTGTCCACCGTCTTCTGCGAGTTGGTGTAGGCGTGCACGGTCGTGAGCAGGCCCTTCTCGATCCCGAAGGTCTCGTGGAGCACCTTGGCCACCGGCGCCAGGCCGTTGGTGGTGCAGGAGGCGTTGGAGATCACGTGGTGCTTCTTCGGGTCGTACATCCCGTTGTTCACACCCAGCACGATCGTCAGGTCCTCGTTCTTGGCCGGGGCCGAGATCACGACCTTCTTGACGCTGTCCCGCTTGTGGGCGACGGCCTTGGTGGCGTCGGTGAAGAAGCCGGTGCTCTCCACCACGATCTGCACGTCCTCGCTGCCCCAGGGGATCACGCCCGGATCCTTCTCGGCGAACACCTTCACCTTGCGGCCGTCCACGACGATGTCGTTGCCGTCGTAGCCCACCTGCCCCTTGAAGGGACCGTAGTTGGAGTCGTAGGCCAGGAGGTGGGCGTTGGTCTTGGCGTCGGTCAGGTCGTTGATCGCCACCACCTGCACGTCGCCGTTGAGGCCGTACTTCTCGTAGATGGCGCGGTAGGTGAGGCGGCCGATGCGGCCGAAACCATTGATGCCGACGCGAATGGGCACGGGCGATCTCCTGGGAGCCAAGGGCACGAAACCGGCCCGGGTGGGCCCGCGACGCCGCGGGGGGCCGATGACGGAAGCGGCGGAACTATACACGCGCGGCGTGGCTCTGCTCAATCGCCCACGACCGGCCGGCGGTGAAACCTCGCGTGGCCGCCGGCCGGCGGCGCGCGGTAGGCTCGCTTTGCCATGCCCGAGCCTGTCATCCGTCTCGAGAACGTCCGCAAGAGCTTCGCCATGCCGGGAGGCGAGCGGGCCGAGATCCTCGACGTGCCGGGCTTCGTCCTGGCCGCCGGCGAGCAGGCGGCCCTCGAGGGCTCGAGCGGCTCCGGGAAGTCGACGCTCTTGCACGTGATCTCCGGGATCATGCGGCCCGACTCGGGTCGGGTCGAGGTGGCCGGCACCGATATCACGCAGCTTCCCGAGAGCCGCCGCGACCGGCTGCGGGCCGACACGCTCGGCCTCGTGTTTCAGCAGTTCAACCTCCTGCCCGGGTTCACGGCGCTCGAGAACGTGCTCGTCGCGATGTCGTTCGGCTCGCAACCGCCCGACCGGGCTCGGGCCACGGCCCTGCTCGAGGCCGTGGGCCTCGCGCACCGCCTGCACCACAAACCGGCCGAGCTCTCGATCGGGCAACAGCAGCGGGTAGCCGTGGCCCGGGCGCTGGCCAACCGGCCGCGGGCCGTCCTGGCCGACGAGCCCACCGCCAGCGTCGATGCGGCCCACCAGCAGCAGGTGGTGGACCTCCTCAAGAACACGTGCACCGAGCACGGCGTGGCGCTGCTCGTGGTGACCCACGATCCCGAGGTGGCCCGCCAGTTTCCCCGGCGGCTGAAGCTCGAGGAGTTCAACCGCGCCTGCCGGCAGAAGGTCTGAGCTCATGAGTCTTCTCGGCATTGCCTGGCGCAGCATCCGGCAGCGGCTGTTCACGAGCGGCCTGACGGCGCTGTCGCTGGCGCTCGGCGTGGCGCTGGTCGTGGCCACGCTGGTGATCGGCGGGCTCGTCCGCGACGCCTTCGCCTCGGGGCAGGGGCTCGGCTACAACCTGATCGTCGGGGCGAAGGGGAGCCCGCTGCAACTGGTCTTGAACAGCGTCTATTTGGTCAGCAAGCCGATCGAGAACATCTCCTGGCGGTTCTATCAGGAGTTTCTCCCGGCCGGGGCCCGGCCAGATGACGCGGCCGGCCGCTATGCCGGCAGCGTGGCCAAGGCCGTGCCGATCTGCATGGGGGATTACTACCGGAGCTTCCGCGTCGTGGGCACGAACGCCGCCTACTTCGACTCGCTCACGCTGGGCGAAGGCCGCCCGTTCACCTTCGCGTCCGGGAGAAACTTCCGCGACGCCGAGTTCTTCGGCGGCGTGCTCGGCAGCGCCGTGGCGGCGAAGCTCGGCCTGGCGGTGGGCGACGAGTTCTCCCCCACCCACGGCGCCGACGACGGCCTCGTGCACGATCCCTTCACCGTGACGGGCGTCCTCGCCCGCACCGACACGCCGGTGGACCGCGGCGTGTACGTGAACATGGAGGGGTTCTACCTGCAGGAAGGCCACGCCAAGCCGGTGCCGGAGGGCGAAGCCGCCGAGCAGACCGGGCCGGAGGCCGGAGGAGCCCTGGAGATTTCGCCCCCGAAAGGCAATGAATCGCCACAGGCGACTCGCGAAATATCCCAGGCGACGAAAGCCTCCGCCCCGGCCGACCCACCGCAACAGGCGCCGCTGCCGTTCGCCCAGCGGGAGGTGACGGCGATTCTCGTGGAGACGGCCTCGCCCGGCGGGATGCCGCCGGAGTTGTTGGCGATGGGGCTCAAGACCGCCATCAACGAGGGCCGCGACGGCCAGGCGGCCGAGCCCGTCCGCGAGATCCGCACGCTCCTGGATCTCTTCGTGCGGCCGCTCGAGCTCCTGCTCTTGCTCGTGACCACGCTCGTGGTGATCGTCTCGGCGATCGGGATCCTCGTGAGCATGGTCGGCTCGTCGCTCGAGCGAAGCCGCGACGTGGCGGTGATGCGGGCGCTGGGCGCCCGGCGGAGCCACGTGCTCACGGCGGTGCTCCTGGAAGCGATCATTCTGGCCGTTGGGGGCGGCCTGGCGGGCTGGCTGCTCGGCCACGGGATCGTGGCGGCAATCGGCCCCCTGATCACGACCAACGCCGGCGTCTCGGCCGGGTTCTTCTCCTCGGCCCCGCTGGGCGAGGCCTTGCTCGTGCCGTTCCTCGTGGTGCTCGCGATCCTCTCGGCCTTGCTGCCGGCCCTGGCCGCCTACCGCACCGACGTGGCCAAGTGGCTCTGACTCCGCCACGGAGAAGCCGATTGTGCGATTGCGAACGCAGCCCTGGCATGGCGACACCGGCGGCAGGCGAGCCGGCGGGTCATTGAGCCGGCCGGACGCCGCAGTGTCGCAGACGGCCAGCAGGGCCGGGCTGTTCCGCCAGGGTTGCCACTGATAACAAACGACGGTATTCTGTTATCATGATCCGCACCCAGGTCAGTCTTCGCGACGACGACTATGCCGCGGCCAAGTCGGAAGCGGCGCGGCTGGGGATTTCGCTGGCCGAATTAGTGAGGCGGTCGCTGCACCGCATGCTGCCGCCGACCCACCAGGCTCCCTGGATGCGGTTTTCCGGATCCCTGCAGTCGGGTGACGCTCGGTCGAGCGAGCGGATCGACGAGGTGGTCTATGGCGAAAAGCCGTGAAGCGTATGTCGATACATCCGCCTTCATCGCCTTCATGGACGCCTCCGACCGGCATCATCCCTTGTTTGCCCGGCTGTTCGCCGATCCGCCGCCACTGGTGACGACACCGCTGGTGATCGCGGAGGGCCAGGGCTGGTTCCTGAGGCGGTTCGATGCCGGCCGGGCGCTCGAGTTTCTCGCGCTCGTCGAAATGCTCGCCCCGCTGTCGATCGTCCCTGTCGGACCGAAGGAGATCGCGGCTGCGACAGGCTTGCTGCGCCGCTTTTCCGACCAGCCGTTGACGCTCGTGGACGCCGTGGGCCTGCATCTGATGGCCGTCCGGAAGGCCCGTGTCTGCTGGTCTACCGATCGACACCTCCGCCTCGGAGGCACGCCTCTGGCGATCGACCGCAGCTGAGACCAGCGCACTCCGGGCGTCGGTCGCGAGCACGGATTTCCGGGCCGAGCGGGACTCTGGATCAGCGGCACCGAGTGGCCCGGAACCCGTGGGCCTACGGTGGCGGCAGGGGCACCGGCCGGGGCGCGGGGGGCGGGCGGTCGCCCACGTTCGGCACCGGCTCCTTCGGCCCCCCCTCGAAGGCCCGGCCGGCCGGCACGTCGCCCACCGGCGGAAACACCTCGAGCTGCAGGAGGTCGGCGATCTCGACGGCGCTCGTCCACCGCTCGGCCTGGGCTTCGACGTACGCGAGCTCCAGTTCGGTGAGGATCTTCTGGGCCTGAAGCAGGCTCAGAAAGGTCACCTCCCCCTCCCCGTAGAGCTTTTGCGTGACCTCCACCGTCTCGCGGGCCTTGGGGAGGATGCCCTCCTCATACCAGGCACTCGTCCGCTGCGCCTGGCGATAGGTGTTCATCATCTCGGCGGCTTGGGCTGCGAGATCGAGTTCGATGCTTCGTAGGTCGGCCCGGGCCGCGGCGATCTCGGCGGTGGCCGCGCGGATGTTGCCCTGGTTGCGGTCGAAGAGCGGCACCTCGAGCATCACCTGGTAGAGCCCCTGGTCCTGGGCGGGGAGCACCTGGCGCTGGTAGCCGCCCATCAGGTTGATGTCGGGAATCGGCTGGACCCGCGCCCGGTCGAGGGTCCACTGGGCCCGGGCCACCTCCGCCCCGGCGGCCCGCGGCAGGGCGTTGCGGCTGACCACGGCCTCCTGGAGGCCGGCGATGTCGAAGTCGGGCAGTCGGGTGAGCAGGTCGCCTTCGATGGTGCCGATCGCCTCACGGGGCACCGCCATGTCAACGGCCAGCCGGCGGCGGTCGGCCTCGATCGTCACGCCCGCGTTCAGCAGCCGCACCTCGGCCTGATCCCGCTCGATGTTCCAGAAGAGCACGTCGGCCCGCGTGCCCTCGCCGGCTGCGACAAGCTGTTCGCCGATCTTGAACGACCGGTTGGCGATCTCGAGTAGGAGCTTGAAGATCTCCTGCCGTCGCTGGGCGACGAGGAGGAGATAGAAGTCGCGGCGCACCGCCGTCATGACGTCGAATCGCGCTCGCACCAACCTCCACTCGGCCGCCTGAACCTCCCGCAGCGCGGCCTGCTGCTGCAACCGGAGCTTGCCGGCCGTCACGATGTCCTGGGCGACGGTGCCGGACCACTGACTGTCGGACCCGGCGGCCTGCGGCGTGAAGCCGGCGATGACCGGATTGGGGTAGAGCCTCGCCTGAACGGCCCTGCCCTGAGCGGCTTGGATCTCCGCCCGGGCGGCGGTGATCCGGGGATGATTCCGGAGGGCGATCGCCACGCAGTCGTCGAGCCAGCGCGGGCCGGTGGGCGCCGACGGCGGGGCGGCCACCGGGGGCACGAGCGCGGCAGGCTCGGTCGCTTGCTCTGAGCGCGCGCCGAGCGACTGGCCGGGATCGGCCAGCCGGGTGGCGTCACGCGCCGGCCAGGCGGCGACCGGGGGAGGTGAACCCGGCGGCACTCCCGGCCCCTGCCCAACCGCGGCGGCACTGCCAAAGAAGACCGCGGCCACGATCAGCAGCCGCGGTTGACGTTGGTTCAGCATGGCAGCGGCACCCACAGCTCCGGCTTGAAGCCCAGAGCCCCTCCTGCCGCTTTCATCGGCACATTCTTCGCGACCAAACATGATCATGAGGATTCCGGAAGTTCCCCGGCAGGGTGCGGCCGAAGCTGGGCAGGATGCGGAGGCCGGGGGCCCTGCTCGACGCCGGATGCGGCGTTACGATGGCCTCGCACCTCCCCGGCCCGTCATGCACTCCTCTCCGCAATCGCTGCTCCTGGCCGGTCGGGCCCTCGGCCAGTGGCTCGGGCTCGGCGCCCTCGTGGGGATGGTCTGCGGCGCCGCCTCGGCCGTATTTCTCTGGCTGCTCGACCGGGCGACGGCGTTTCGCTCGAGCCAGGAACTGATCGTGTACACGCTGCCGCTGGCGGGCCTGGTGCTCGGCTGGGTCGTGGAGCGGTTCGGGCAGGCGACCAAGGCCGGCAACAACCTCGTCATCGACACCATCCATGACGGCGGCCCGGAGATTCCGCTCCGGATGGCCCCGCTCGTGCTCGTGGGCACCGTGCTCACGCATCTCTTCGGCGGCAGCGCCGGCCGCGAAGGCACAGCCGTGCAGATGGGCGCGAGCCTGACCGACTGGGTCTCGCACCGCCTCCGAGTCGAGCAGCCCATGCGGCGGCAGCTCCTGGCCGCAGGCGTGGCCGGGGGCTTCGGGTCCGTCTTCGGCACGCCCGTCGCGGGGGCCGTGTTCGGTCTGGAGTTCGTCGTGCGCGGGCGGATCGAGTATCACGCGCTCCTGCCGGCGCTGGTCGCCTCGGTCGTCGGCGACCTTGTGACCCGCTCGCTCGGCATCGGTCACACGGTCTATCCCCAGGTGCCCCACGTGCCGCTCACGCCGCTCTTGTTCCTCCAGTGGCTCGCCTTCGCGGCGGCGGTGGCGGCGGTGGCGATCGCCTTCATCGCCCTCACCCACGCCATCAAGAAGCAGGGTGAGCGACACGTTCCCTGGCTCCCGGCACGGATGTTCCTGGGGGGCCTCGCCGTGGTGGCCCTCTGGAAGCTCGTCGGCACGAGTGACTACCTGGGGCTGGGCGTGCCCACGATCGAGCGGGCCTTCGCGGATCCGCACCTCGATGTGGAGGCCTTCGCGCTCAAGCTCGTGTTCACCGCGGTCACGCTCGGAGCCGGGTTTCTCGGTGGGGAGGTGACGCCGCTGTTTTTCATCGGGGCCACGCTCGGCAACGTGCTAGCCCGCACCATGGGCATCCCGCTCGAGCTGGGCGCAGCCGTCGGCATGGCCGCGCTATTCGCAGCCGCGGCAAACACCCCGCTGGCACTGTCCATCATGGCGGTCGAGCTGTGCGGGGCGGCCGTGCTGCCGCATGTCGCCATCGTCGCCGTGATCGCTTATCTTCTCTCTGGAACCACGAGCATCTATCCGGCCCAGCGACTCGCACCCCAGCCAGGAGAACGACCATGAACTCCCGCCTCCACACCTGCGCCCTCGCCGGTGCCTTGCTCGTCGCCCTGCCCGGCCGGGGTGACGACCCTGCCGCGACGTGCCCCGTGATCGGGCACGAGGCCTCCAAGACGCGGACCACCTCGGCCGGGGGCATGACCAATGGCGACTGGTGGCCCGACCAGGTCAACCTCGCGATCCTCCATCAAAACCCGCCTGCCGGAAACCCGCTCGGCGGCGGCTTCGACTATGCCGCCGAGTTCAACAAGCTCGATCTCGCGGCGGTGAAGCGCGACCTCCGCGAGCTGATGACGACCTCGCAGGACTGGTGGCCGGCCGACTACGGCCACTATGGCCCGTTCTTCATCCGGATGGCCTGGCACTCGGCCGGCACCTACCGCGTGGCCGACGGCCGGGGCGGCGCGGGCTACGGCACGCAGCGGTTCGCGCCGCTCAACAGCTGGCCCGACAACGCCAACCTCGACAAGGCCCGGCGGCTGCTCTGGCCGATC
>CAMCPF010000117.1 GCA_945876515.1 Candidatus Kuenenia stuttgartensis | reverse complement strand
GGCTGGCACGCCGCCGTTCCGGGCCGCGCCTCCGATGGTGGCCGAGTGGGCTTCGTGGCCGCGGCCGCGCTTCCTGAGCCCGCGGTCTTCGAGCCGCCGGTGGAGGCGGGCGTGGTAGGTCGGCTCGATCGCCTGGTGACCGCTGAGGCGACTTCCACCGACGCGACGCTGGTCCGCCGGCTGCTGGGACGTGCCTGGGTCGTGGAGTCGCTCGACTCCGCCGCCGCCCTGCTCGAGTCAGCTCCCGCCGGCACGCTCCTGCTGACCCGTGCCGGGGAGGCGCTCTCGGCGACGGGCGGGCTCGAGATCGGCGCGGGTACGGCCACGCTCGGACTGGTCTCCCGCCGGAGCGAACTCCGTGAACTCGAGCACCGGGTCGCCGAACTGGCCGCGGGCGTGGACCGGGCCCACGCCACCGTCGCCGCCCGCGAGTCCGAGCTCGTGAGCCTGGCCGCGGAGCTGAAGGCCGCGCAGGGCCGCCGGCAGCAGGCGCATGACGCGATCTCCCTGGCACGGGCCGACCTCGAGCGGCTGGGCCGCGACGAACGGGCCGCCGAAGATGCGATCAGCCGGGCCGATGAGGCCGTGCAGGAGGTGGAGCGCAGGGCAATAGCCGCGGAGGCGGCTGGTCGGTCCGCGCAGTCCGCGCTCGCGGAGGCCAGCGCCGTGGTCACCGCAGCGGACGCTGACCTGGCCCGCCGCCGCGAGGCGGTCGAGCGGCTGGAGCGGAGCCGCGGTGAACTGATCGAGGACCTCCAGCGGCTGAAGGTCGAGCGGGTGGCTCTCGTCGAGAAGGTGAATCGCTACCGCGACGAGGCGGCCGCCGCGGCCGAGCGTGTGCGCCGTCACCATGAGACGGTCACGGCGGCGGATCACGCCGTGGATGAGGCCCGCACGCGATGGCGGGCGTGGGAGCTCGAACTGCTCGCGGCGGGCGGGGCCCATGCGGAACTCACCTGGGAGGCCGAACGCACCGGCGTCACCCTGGCCAACGCTGAAGACGCGGTCACCCACTGCGAAAACCTGCGTCGCCTGGCGGCAGCCCAGCAGGACGCCTCCCGTGCCGAGGTCGCCGCCATCTCCGAGCGGATGCATGCCAGAGAACTCGAGGCTGGGGAAGCCCGCCACCAGCGGGTGCGGATCGTGGAGCGGATCCGCGATGAATACGATCTCGACATCGACTCAGCGGCATTCGCCACCGCCGTGGACGCGCCGGCCGCAGGCACGACTCCGGCCGAGTCCGGCACACCCGAGGCCGAGCCGATCCCCGCCGACCGCGGTGAGCTCGAGTCGGCGATCGAGGAACTGCGGCGCAAGGTGGCCCACATGGGCAGCGTCAACCTCGAGGCGCTTGCCGAGGCCGAGGAGCTCGCCACCCGCCTGGCGACCCTCGAGGCCCAGCTTCACGACGTGACCGCGGCCCGCGAGGCGATCGAGCAGCTGATCGCGCGGATCGACGACGACAGCCGCCGGCTCCTGGGCGAGACGATCGAGACCGTCCGGGGCCACTTCCGCGAGTTGTTCGAGCGGGTCTTCGGCGGCGGTCAGGCCGACCTCGTACTCGAGCCGGGCGTGGACCTGCTCGAGACCTCGGTGGAGATCGTGGCCCGCCCGCCCGGCAAGGAGCCCCGCAACATCTCGCTGCTCTCGGGCGGCGAGAAGACGATGACCTGCGTGGCCTTGCTGCTCGCGATCTTCCGCTCCCGTCCGAGCCCGTTCTGCGTGCTCGACGAGGTCGATGCGGCCCTCGACGAGGCCAACGTGGACCGGTTCGTAGGGGTGCTCCGCGACTTCCTCTCCGCCACCCAGTTCATCGTCGTCACTCACTCCAAGAAGACGATGGCTGCGGCCGGTACGCTCTACGGGGTCACGATGGAGGAGTCGGGGGTCTCCAAGCGGATGTCGGTCCGGTTCGAGACCGCCGCCGCCGCCCGCACCAGCCGGGCGGCCTGAGCCCCGTTTTTCCGCTTCGTCCGGTGCGTCCCCGAAGTTCGGCTCAAGTCGCACGACGCGATCTTTCGATCTACACGCTTGGATGGTCACGTCACGGACGTGTCCGGGAGCGATCCCGGCCGCCCGGAGGCGTGGCGCAGGGGGGGAATCCTGCGAGTCCAAGGTCGATTCCGGCCACCACCCATTTTCGGGCGGTGACCGGTGTTCGGCCCTTCTCACGCCCCTCCTGCGCCCCCGGACCCTTCCGGCGTGGGGCACGACGGTGCGTCGCTCCCCGCGTGGCTCGACCGATTCGCACCACAGGGGGGCCGTGTCCCGCGGGTCTCGCACCGGCGGACTGGCCATGTCGATTCAGGACACGAAAGATCCATTCATGGAGTCCACGCGATGAAGGTTTTTACGACAGGCCAGGTCGCCAAGATCTGTAAAGTTGCTCCCCGCACGGTGAGCAAGTGGTTCGACTCCGGCCGGCTCAAGGGCTACCGCATCCCGGGCAGCCAAGACCGCCGCATCCCGCGGGAGTATCTGATCAAGTTCCTCAAGGAGCACGGCATGCCGCTGGGTGACCTCGAGGACGAGGCGATGGCAAAGGTGCTGCTCGTCGGCCAGGACCAGGTCCTGATCGAGAACGTCAAGCGGCACCTCCCCGTCGAGAAGTCGTTCAAGATCCAGGTCGCTGCCAGCGGCTTCGAGGCCGGGATCCAGGCCGAGAGCTTCCATCCCGACTGCATCGTGGTGGACTACTCGATCGGCCGGATCGACGCCCAGCAGATTTGCCAAAACCTGAAGCGGAATCCCGAGTACGCCGACACGATCGTGATCGCCCTCTTGCCCGACGACGGGTCGCAGATCACGGTCGACCGCAACCACGTCAACGAGAGCTTCAAGAAGCCCTTCGACGTGGCGCTGTTGGCCGAGCGGCTCCGCACGCTCATCGGCGCCAAGAAGGAGCTGGTCTGAGGCCGCGTTCCCCGGCGGCCCAAGGCCGGCGGAACGGGTCTCGACCCAACTCACCGGCGACTCCATGGCCACGGCCCGGCGCACCCCTCGGGGAGCGCCGGGCCGTCGCGTTGCGCCGGCAGCCTGGTATCATCGTGCCATGAGCGATTCGTCCCCCGCCGACATCCGGATGGTCGACGTCGGCGGCAAGGCGGTGTCGGTGCGCACGGCACGGGCCTCCGCTCGGCTCCTGGCCCGTCCGGCGACGCTCGAGCAGATTCGGTCTGGGCGGTTGAAAAAGGGCGACGCTCTCGCCGCCGCCCGCCTGGCCGGAATCATGGCCGCCAAGCGGACGAGCGAGCTCGTGCCGCTCTGCCACCCGCTGCCGCTCGACGCGGTCGAGGTGATGATCGACTGCACGCCCGACGACCACGTCGTGATTCAGGCCACCGTCCGGGCCACGGCCCGCACCGGAGTCGAGATGGAGGCGCTCGTCGCGGCGACGGCCGCGGCCCTCACGATCTACGACATGGCCAAGTCGATCGATCCGGCGATGGAACTGGCCGGTGTCCGCCTCGAGGAGAAGACCGGCGGCGTGCGGGGCGACTATCAGCGGCCGCCGGACGGCGGCGACTGAGCCAGGATCGGCTCGAGTTCATCGACGAAGTCACGGACGTCCTTGAACTCTCGATACACGCTCGCGAATCGGACGTAGGCCACCTGGTCGAGTCCCTTGAGCAGTTCCATGATTCGCTCGCCGATCACCTGACTCGGCACCTCGTTTTCGTAGGCGCCGTAGAGCTCGGCCTCGACCGCCGCCACCGCCTGCTCGATGTCATCCTCAGTGACGGGCCGCTTCCAGCAGGCCTTGGCCAGACCGCGCTTGATCTTGTCGCGGTCGAATGGGTCGCGGACGCCCCCTTTCTTGACCACCGTGAGCAGCTGCCGCTCGATCCGCTCGTAGGTGGTGAACCGCCGCCGGCAGGCGAGGCACTCGCGGCGGCGGCGAATCGATCCACCGTCGTCGCCGGCTCGGGAGTCGATGACCCGATCATTATCGGCTCGGCAGAAGGGGCAGCGCATCGCAGGGCCTCGCAGGGTTGCGGGAATGTAGAGGCCGGCTCGCCGAACCGGCAAGCCGGCGCGGCCCCCGCTCAGTCTTCCAGCCCGGACAGCACATCGAGCAACGGCCCGATCGGAGGCACGTCCTGCCCGGCCAGCGGGACCGGAGCGGCCTCGCCGGTGGGCTGGGCGGCCCGGGCCAGCTTCCAGTCGCGACGCTGCCGCGAACTCGGAATCTTCATCGCCTTGCGATACTTCGTGACCGTCCGCCGGGCCACCTTGATGCCCCGCTTCGCCAGTTCCTCGACCAGGTCGTCGTCGCTGTAGGGCGAATCCTTGGGCTCGCCGTCCACGATCTCCTGGAGCTTGAGCCGGACGGTGTCCCAGGCCACCTCATCGCCATCCGCGCTGGTCGTGCCCCCGACGAAGAACTTTCGCAGTGGGTGAAGGCCCCGCGAGGTCTGCAGCCATTTGTCGTCGACCGCCCGGCTGACCGTGGTCACGTGCATTCCGATCCGGTCGGCGATCTGCTGCATCTTGAGCGGCTCGAGCGCCTCGGCTCCCTCGACCAGGAACCGCGTCTGGTGGTCCACGATTGCCTGGGCCGTCTTGAGGAGCGTGCTGCGGCGCTGCTCGATCGCGTCGATCAGCCACTGGGCGGAGTTGATCTTCCGCTTGATGTATTCCCGAGTGGCCGGGTCGGTGTCAGGCGAGAGCAGCATCTCGCGGTAGGTCGGGCTGATCCGCAGCGCGGGCAGGTCGATCTCCTCGAGCCGGCATTTCCAGGTGCCGTCGGGCTGCTGCTCGACGTAGACGTCGGGCTTCACCGGCACCACGATCGGCGTCGTGAAGACCGCCCCGGGCTTGGGCCTCAGCGAGTGGAGCTGGTCGCGGAGCGCCTCGATCTCCTCGAGGGAGAGCCCCATCTTCTTCTCGATCCGCGGGAGGCGATTGCCGCCGAGATCCTCGAGATGGTCGGCCACGAGCCGGCGCAACTGCCGGGCGTTCGGCATGTCATGGCGAATCTGGAGGAGGAGGCACTCCCGAAGATCGCGGGCCGCCACGCCGGGCGGATCGAGCCCCTGCACGACCTTGAGCGCCCGCTCGAGCGTCGCGAGCTGGTCGTCGGCGCCGTCGGGATCGACGAGCTCGGCCAGCGGCATCGGCAGGTAGCCGTTGGCGTCGAGGTTGTAGATGATCTTGTCGGCCGCCTCGCGGACCGATTCTGGCAGGTCCTCACTGGCAAGCTGGGCGTGCAGATGGTCGCAGAGCGTCTCGGGCCGCTCCTGCATGTTGGCCATCAGGTCGAGATAGCGGTCGCCAGCCTGGTCGATCTGGGCCGCGGAGGGCCGGCTCCGATCGTCGTCGCTGTCGGGGTATTCGGCCGACCAGTCATACGACCGCTCGAAGTCGGCCTGGTTGGCGTGCTCGTGATCGACGACCAGCGGGGTCTCGTCAACGGTCTTGGACGAGGCGACGGGCTCCGCGCCCCCGTCAGCACCGGAGGCCTCCGGTGCCGATCCGTCCTCCTGACCGGCCTCGTCCACCTCGAGCGTCTCGTTGTTCTGAATCTCCTGCTCGATCCGCTCCTCGAGGGCCAAGACAGGCAGTTGCAGGATCTCCATCGACTGGATCATGCGTGGCGCGAGCACCTGCTTCTGCGCCAACCGCATTTCCTGGCCGAACGACATCCGCATCGCTGTCTCGCTCCAAACATCCCAGGGGCTGCCGCGGTCGCCCCTGCCTGTAGGATACCTCAGGGAGCAGGATCGGCGGCTGAGCGGTGAGAATTGCGTGAGCGCGGCCCGGAGCGAAGGCTGTCGTCAGTCGGCCCAGCGGCGGCGGCCGGCGATGGCGTCGGCGAGCATCTCGCGATTGGCCTGCTCGAGCGAGGCGCCCACCGTCAGGCCGCGAGCCAGCCGCGTGATCTCCACCGGCAGCCCGGCCAGCCGTTCGGTGACCAAGAGGGCGGTCGCATCACCCTCCACGTTGGGCGTGGTGCCGAGGATGACCTCGCGAAACCCGCCGCCGCGGACCCGGGCCTCGAGTGATTCGAGCGTGAGCCGCTCCGCCCCCCTGCCCTCCAGGGGCGCGAGCCTTCCTTGCAACACGTGGTAGAGACCGCGGTAGGCCCCCGCCTGCTCCAGCGCCAACAGGTCCCGCACCTGCTCCACCACGCAGAGCAGCCCGCGGTCGCGCTTGGGGTCGCGGCAGATTTCGCACTCCTCGCCCTCGGCCAGGTTGCCGCAGGTGCCGCAGGGGCGGAGGTTCTCCTTCACCGCCCTGATCGCGGCCGCAAACTCGAGGGCCGGCTCGCGGGGCATCATCAAGACGTGATAGGCGAGCCGTTCGGCGGTCCGCCGGCCGATACCGGGCAGGTCGGCGAAGGCGGCCACGAGCCTGGCCACCGCACCCTGTCCATCCGACCGCCGCGGCTCGGGGTGTTTGTCAGCCATCGTCTCCCTCGGCTTCCTCGTCGGATGACGCCACGTCGTCGCCGGCCGCAGCCGTGGGGCCTCCGTTGGCCACCACTGCCGCCACCGCCGGCTCGACCTCCCGTGGCCGCAGCGGCTCCACTTTGCGGATCGCGGCGTCGAACAGCGTGCGGGCATGGGCCACGAGCGGATGATCGGTGGCGGCCCGCACGAGCGCCGCCTGCGAGTTCACGGTGGCCTGCGGCGGCCGCTCGGACTCGGCGCTGGTCGGCTTGGGAGGAGCGAGGAGGATCGCATACCGCACCGGCCCGCCCGTCCGGGCCTCGAGCCCGGCGGCAATCGACGCGACAGAATCGGGACGACGCAGAAACGACGCTGCCGTGGCCGCTTCGGCCGGCAGCGAGACCTCGAGCACCCCGTCTCGCCAGGCGGCCGCGGTGGCCGTGGCCGCGAAATCGGCGACCAGCCCGTCGAGCGTTTCGGTGACGACCTGCCAGAGAGCCAACGGGTCGCCCACCGGCTGCGCAACGGAGGGCATCGGCGGTCGCGACTTCTCGGTGGCGATGGTCACGGCGGCGATCGGCTCCGCCGCGATGGGGGCGGCCGACACGATTCGGTCCGGCGGCGCGGGAGCCGGCGCCAGAGGCGGTGCCTCCGCTCGGGTGGCCTGGGCCTCTACCGGAGGCCGCTCAGCCGTCAGGTCGGCCGTTTTTTTTTCGCGCGGCGCCGCAGCCGGCAGAGTCGGCGCTGGAGCCCCCGCCGCCACGCGGTCAATGGCGGCGGCCAGGCTCTCGAGATCCTCCATCGTCGCCAGCCGCACCACGGCCATCTCGGCCAACACCGCGGCATGGCCGCTGGTCCGCATCCGGCCGAGCGATTGGTCAAGGACTTGGAGCATCGCCAGCACCGTGGCCGTACCCAGATCGCGGCCCATCGCAGCCACGTCGATGCCGAGGCCGCTCGATCCCGAAAGCGCCTCCGCAGGGCAGCCCACGCTCGCCAGCAGGCAGTCGCGCAGGGCCGCGAGCAACTGCTCCATCACGCCCCCGGGATCGGCGCCGCCGGCGAGCGCCACGTCCAGGGCCGCGAGGGCCCGGGCCGCATCACGGACGGCCACGGCCGCGAGCAGCTCGCCGATCCGCTCCTCGCTGCCGGTCCCGATCACGGCGTGCACGTCGTCGATGCCGATCGGCCCGGTCGCCGACCCGAGCAACTGCTCGAGCAGCGACTGGCTATCCCGCATGCTGCCCGCGGCCCGCCGCGCGATCAGCTCCAGGGCCGCAGCCGACACGTCGCCCCCCTCGGCTTCGACGATCTGCGCCAGCCGCCGCGCGATCGCCGGGGCGTCCACCGTCACGAAGTCGAACCGCTGACAGCGGGAGAGAATCGTGATCGGCAGCTTCTCGGGCTCGGTCGTGCAGAACACGAACTTCACATGGCCCGGCGGCTCCTCGAGCGTCTTCAAGAGCGCGTTGAACGCCTCCCGCGTGAGCATGTGCACTTCGTCGATGATGTACACCTTGAAGCGGCCACGGGCCGGCCGGACGGCCACGTTCTGCCGGAGGCTCCGGATCTCGTCGATCCCGCGGTTGCTGGCGGCGTCGATCTCGACCACGTCCACGTCCTGCCCCGCCGTGATCGCCGTGCAGGCGTCGCAGGCGTTGCAGGGCTCGGGGGCGGGGCCCGTCTCGCAGTTGAGCGCCTTGGCGTAGATCCGCGCGGCGCTCGTCTTGCCCACGCCGCGGGCCCCCGTGAACAGATAGGCATGCCCGATCCGGCCGCTCTCGATCGCCCCGGAGAGCCCGCGGGCGACGTGCTCCTGGCCCACCAGATCGGCAAACCGTTGCGGCCGGTAGCGCCGGGCCACGACCTGGTAGCCGACTCCGCCGGGCTGCGTCGGGCTCGCGGCTGGGTCGGTCGTGGCCATGAGGCTCGTGGACGCGTCACGTCGGGCGCCGATGAGAGGCCCACCGCACAAAGAGACGACTGCTT
>CAMCPF010000116.1 GCA_945876515.1 Candidatus Kuenenia stuttgartensis | reverse complement strand
CCGCGGTACAACCTGCTCTCGGCCCCGAAGCTGATGGAGGCGGCGAAGGTCGCCGCCGAGCGGCAGTCGAAGACATTCTGCATCGTGATCTCCGCGCGAGGCCCGACCCAGCGGGAGATCGACTTCGTCTGTGACATCGCCCCCAAGATCAAGGCCGAGTACGGGCTCAATATTTGCGCCTGCCTCGGGCTGCTGACGGCCGAGCAGGCCAAGCGGCTGGCCGCCGCGGGCGTGGACAAGGTCAATCACAACCTCAACACGAGCGAGCGCTACTACGGCGAGATCTGCTCGACCCACACCTACGCCGACCGGGTCGCGACGCTGGCTGCCTGCCGGGAGGCGGGGCTGGCGCTCTGCAGCGGCGGGATCATGGGCATGGGCGAGTCGCCCGAAGACCTGATCGACATGGCCTTCGAACTGCGGGAGCTCGAAGTCGAGTCGATCCCGCTCAACTTCCTGAACGCGATCGACGGCACGCCGCTGGAGCAGGTGGATCGACTCACGCCCCGCGACTGCCTCCGGGGCCTGGCCCTGATGCGGCTGGCGAATCCGACTGCCGAGATCCGGATCGCCGGCGGCCGCGAGATCCACCTCGGCAGCCTCCAGGCCCTGGGGCTGTATGCAGCCAACTCGATGTTCGTGGGCGACTACCTGACCACCAAGGGACAGTTGCCCGAGGCCGACTACAAGATGATCAACGACCTCGGGTTCACGATCACCCGCGGCGTCGAGGCCGCCGAGCCCGTGCCCGTGATGGGGTAGCCGCCGGGCGGCCGGCTCACGCCTCGCCCAGGCTCATCAGCAACTCTGCCATCTCGCCGGCGGCGTGGGTGTTGCCCTGAGCGCGGGCCGCTTCGACGCCCTCGCGGAGCGCACGGCGGGCATCTTCGGCCAGCCCGCGGGCGGCAAGAAACTGGCCGGCCATCTGCAGCGCGGGCACGTACGATGGCGAGCCGCGGCCGAGGTCTTCGAGGATCTCCAGGCAGCCCTCCCACTCGCCGGCCGACTCCATCTCGAGCGCGAGGCTGTAGCGGAGGAAGGCGTCGCCCGGCTGGTCCCGCAGCAGGGCTTCGATCTTTTCTCGGCGCGATGGGTTCATGGATCGGCTCCGGGGTCTTTACGGTCGGGCGGGGCGGTCGGATCGACCACGGTGATGCGTGCCGGCGCACCGCCCTGCACGACCACGATCGCCCGGGGGGAACTCGCGACGAGGTCGCCGGGAGCGTCGAGCGGCGCCACGAGCGTCGGCCGGATCACCTGCATGCCTGCGGCGAGCGCGGCGTCGAGCCGCCACAGTCCGGAGCGGTCCGCCGGGCCGGTCGCCGCCGCCCAGAGCGTCTGGTCGCCACGGCCAAACTCGATTCGCCGAACCACAGGCAGGCCCACAGGCAGCCGGAGCAGTTCCCGGCCCAGAAGGTCGTAAAACGCGACTTCGTCGCCGGTGGCCAGGGGCCGGTCCGCCCGAGCCGCCCGCAGGATGAGCACGAGCTCGTCGGCGGGGCTCACGGTCGCCGCCACGGGGATCACGTCGTCCGCCAGCGCGGGGCAGCCCCGATCGCTGAGCGGCCCCACCCGGACCCCCGCCACCGCCGCCCGGAGCACCGCTGGCAGCGGCGCCGGCAGGCCGGTGATCGCCAGCCAGCCGCGGGCATGACTGACCGCGAGATCGACCTGTTCGGCACTGCCGGAACCCGTGCCGATCGGAATCCGCTGCAGCGGGCTGCCGGCATCGACGGGGCCGTCGGGAGCAGTTCGATAGGTGCACACCGACCAGTCGTCGCCGGCCCGGCAGACCGCCGCCACGACATCTCCGGTGAGGTAGCCGACCACCACGAACTCGGCCGCCTCGGCGGCCGCGGGCCCGACCAGTACCCGCCGAGCGTCGGGCCGAGAGGTATCGAAGGCGGTGATCAGCCGCCGGGTTTCATCGACCACGGCGATCGTCTGGCCGTTGGCGGTGGCGGCGACACGCGGACCGACCGGCGGCTCGGCTGGGGCCGCAGCCGGCGACTCGCCGCCGGCGAGGGCACAGAGCCAGGCTACCGACCACGCCACCGACGGTCGTCGCATCGCGTCACCCGCCGACTGCCGGCAGGCCATGGGCGGCCTCCCAGACCGCGATCGCATCGGTGTGCCGGAGCGACAGGCCGATATCGTCGAGCCCCTCGAGCAGGCACTGCCGGCGGAACGGATCGACCGTAAACGAGGCCGTGAAGCCAGCGTCGTCGTGCAGCGTGCCCTCGCGGAGGTCGATGTGAAGCCGATACCCCGGACCGGCCGCTCGCTTGAACAGCTCATCGACCTCTGCTTCGGTGAGCCGGATGGGCAGCATCCCGTTTTGGAAGCAGTTGTTGAAGAAGATATCGGCGAAGGTCGGGGCGATCACGGCCCGGAAGCCGTAGTCGGCCAGGGCCCAGGGGGCATGCTCGCGGCTCGAGCCGCAGCCGAAGTTCCGTCGGGCGAGCAGGATCGTGGCTCCCTGGACCGCCGGTTGGTTGAGTTCGAAGGCGGGATCGGGGGAACCGTCCGGCAGGAACCGCCAGTCGAAGAACAAGAACTGCCCGAACCCAGTCCGCTCGATCCGCTTGAGGAACTGCTTGGGGATGATCTGGTCGGTGTCCACATTGGCCCGGTCAAGGGCCGCGACGAGACCGGAATGGGTGGTGAAGGGCTCCATGATCGTTGCTCCGGCCTAGCGATACTCCCAGCTACGGATGTCCACGAAGTGGCCGCTCACGGCCGCCGCGGCCGCCATGGCCGGCGAGACCAAGTGGGTCCGGCCCCCCTTGCCCTGCCGCCCCTCGAAGTTGCGGTTGCTCGTCGAAGCGCACCGCTCTCCGGGCGCGAGCGTGTCGGGGTTCATGCCCAGGCACATGCTGCAGCCGGCCTCCCGCCACTCGAAGCCCGCCGCGGTAAACACCCGGTCGAGTCCCTCGGCCTCGGCCTCCCGCTTCACGCGACCGCTGCCCGGCACCACCATCGCCCGCACGCTCGGGGCCACGCGGTAGCCGCGGACCACCGCCGCCGCCGCCCGCAGGTCCTCGATCCGGCTGTTGGTGCAGGAGCCGATGAAGACCCGGTCGAGCGGGATCTCAACGATCGGCATGCCCCCGGCCAGCCCCATGTAATCCAGCGCCCGGGCCGCGCTCGACTTGTCGTTCACATCGGTGAACGAGCCCGGGTCGGGCACGCGGGCGTCGACCCCGACCACCTGGGCCGGGTTCGTGCCCCAGGTCACCTGCGGCACGACGTCGGCGGCCGAGAAGATCTCGACGCGGTCGTAGGCTGCTCCCGGATCCGAGGGCAGCTTTTCCCAGACGGCGACGGCGCGCTCGAAGTCGCGGGGAGCGAAGTCGCGGCCCCGGAGGTAGTCGAAGGTGGTCGCGTCGGGAGCGATCATTCCGGCCCGAGCCCCCGCCTCGATCGACATGTTGCAGACGGTCATCCTCTCGGCCATGCCCAGGGCGCGGATGCACTCGCCGGTGTACTCGAGCACGTAGCCCGTGCCCCCCTCGGTGGAGAGCCGGCCGATGATGTGCAGCACGAGATCCTTGGCGGTGACGCCCGCCGGAAGCCGGCCGGTCACGCGGATCTCGAACGACTTCGGCTTGCCTTGCCGCAGGGTCTGCGTGGCCAGCACGTGTTCGACTTCACTCGTGCCGATTCCGAACGCGAGCGCACCCAGTGCCCCGTGCGTGGCGGTATGGCTGTCACCGCAGACGATCGTCATGCCGGGCTGGGTGATCCCGAGTTCGGGCCCGATCACGTGCACGATTCCCTGGTCGGCGTCGCCCAGATCGTAGAGCTTCACGCCGAACTCGCGGCAGTTGGCCCGCAGCGTGTCGATCTGCTGCTTGGAGACCGGGTCGGCGATCGGTAACCGACGGTCGGTGGTGGGCACATTGTGGTCCGGCGTGGCGAAGGTCGCCTCCGGCCTGCGGACGCGGCGGCCGGCGATCCTGAGGCCCTCGAAGGCCTGGGGGCTGGTCACCTCGTGCACGAGGTGGCGGTCGATGTAGAGCAGCGGCAGTTCGCCGGGGGGCGTGCAGACGACGTGGTCGTCCCAGATCTTGTCGAGCAGCGTGCGGGGAGCGGGCATGGCGGGCGGCGCGGGGAAACGGGCGATTCCGCGATCATAGCAGGATTTCCAGCCCCGACGATGGCTCGGCGCCGCGGCTTCAGGCCCCGGTTCAGCCGGCTCGGCGGACGACCGTCCGGGCGGCGAGTTCGTCGATTCGACCGCGGGGCAGCGGCTTCCATCCGGCGCCGGCCGAGGGCTCGACCAGCACCGCGGTCTCTTGCGTCAGGAGCCGCTGCACGAAGAACCAGGCCCGCTCCAGGTGCCGCTCGTCGTTGTCGGCCGAGACGAGCACCAGATCGAACTGGCCGAGCTGATTGCAGAGCCTCGCCAACGAGGCATCGACGTTGCCTGGCACGAGCCGCACCCGACCGAGGCTCGCAAGCCGCTGGTGGGCCTGCTTGAGCGAGACCCCCGGCGGATCGGTCACCGCCCGACCTTCGAACCGGTCGAGCCCCACGTAGGCAACCTCGCCTGCGGCCCGGCCGGCCGCCCTCAGCATCCGCTCCGTGCGCACGAGCGTGCCGAGCCCCAACTCCAGGATTCGGGCCGGCGCATGCCGCAGCACGTGGCGGTGGACCACCCGTTCGCCTGCCGGCCGCGACATCCGCGCCAGCCAAAACGCACCCGCCCAGCCGATCGTCGCCATCGCTCCCCCACGGGCTTTGCGCGGTCGCAACGGACCAGCTCCAGCCGGCCATCCGTTCCGCGCCAGAGAGCATCGGCGGCGCAAAGCCGCGGGCTGAAGCACCGCCGGCGGGCCCCGTCAGACCTTGCCGGACCGCGACGAGCCGACTTCCGCGGCCGCCCACCAGGGCCACGTCACTCGGGGACTTGGATCCGCCGAACGGCCTCGGACGCGGCGGCCCGCACCGTCCGTGAGGGATCCTCCTCGGCGAGCATCTCCAGCATCGGCAGGGCCGTGGCGGCCCGCGGGCCAATCTCACCGAGGGCTACGGCGGCCTCGAGTCGCACCAGTTCCTGGTCCCGCTGCAGGGCATGCCTGAGCTTGGGGATGGCGGCGTCGAAGAGCGTGGCATCGTCGGGCTTGATCTTGAGCGCCGCCCAGACGCCGACCGTCGCCATCATCTCGTCGCCCGACTCGGCAAGCTTGCGAAGGAGCGGCTCCGCGGCGACGGCCTCGGGCCCGATGCTGCCCAGGGCGTAGGCCGCGGTGTAACGGGATTCGGGTGCAGCAGCCTCGTCGCCCAGCATTTTTTCCAGCTCCGGCACGGCGGCCTTGGCCGCGGGCCCGAGCGCGGCGATCGCCATGGCCGCGTTGGAGCGATACCCGGGATCCTCGTCGCCGAGGCCCGCCACCATCGCGTCGAGAGCCGGCTGGGCATCGGCGCCGATCTCCGCCAGAAGTTCCATTGCCGCGTTGCGGGTCTCTGGCACCGCCAGGGCCTCGACAAGGGCCCCGACGGCGTCACCCTTCAATCGAATCAGCGCGCCACCGGCGGCCAGCCCGACGGAGGGAACGGCGTCACCGAGCTCGCCGACCAAGTTGGAAGCAAGCTTCCGCCGGCCTGCCTCGTCCAGCCGCTCAGCCAGGCCCGAGAGCCCCTCGATCGCCGCCTGCCGCATCGCCGGCGATGCGTCGGTCAGTTCGACCTCGAGCCGCTCAACCGCCTTGGCTCGCAGGCCGGCGTCATCGGGCTGGATCATGGCCCGCGCCCAGGAGGCGATCGAGGCGAGAAACTGGTCGTCGGCAGCGGCCGCCTGCTCGAGGGCGGGATCTGCGTCCTTGTCGCGCAGCTTGCCCAGGGCGTAGGCCGCGACGTAGCGGAGGGACGAGTCGGACGAGTCGAGTGCCGAACGAATCTGCGGGGCCGCCGCGAGCGCCGGTTCGCCGATCGCCGCGAGCGCCAGGATCGCCTGCACGCGTTCCTCGATCGGGCCATCAGCAGCGACTTTCGCGAGTGGTTCCACCGCCGTCGCCGCTTCTTCTCCGATCTCGGCAAGCACCACCTCAGCCCAGTAGCGGCTCTTGGGATTGCCCAGGGCCTCGACCAGGAAGGGGACGGCCTCCTCCTCCATGTCGGCCAGCGTGTGCAGGGCGGGCAGTACTGCGGCGGGATCGGCATCGCCGAGCTGCTTGCTCACGGCCGTCAGCAGATCCTGCCGCGACGTCGCGAGTTGTCGGAGCGCACGGACGGTGGCCCGGCGGGCCCGAGGGTCGGGGTGCACGAGTTTCGCGACCAGCGGATCGACGGCGGCCGCGTAGATCTCCCGATCAGCCGCCGGGATCTCGCCCCGATCGTCATCCTCACGAATGTGGCCGATCGCAGCTGCAGCCTGGGTGACCGCGACGGGGTCGTCGTCGTCGAGCAGTTTCACGAGGGCCGGGATCGCGGTCGCGGCCTCGTGCCCGATCAGCCCGATCGCGCGGGCGGCGTGCCACCGCACCCGTGGCTCCTCGTCGGCAAGCGCCGTCACCAGCGCGTCGAGCGCCGGCAGGCCTGCCCGCAGTTCCGTGGCGATGGCGTCGATCGTGATCACCCGGGTGCGACTGTCGTCGGTCGTGGTGAGCGTCTTGATCAACGCAGCCAGATCCTCCGCACCGGCAGGCTCCGCAGCCGACGTGTCGACTGGCTTCTGCTCAGACGCTGGCTCGGGCGCTGGCTTGGACTCGGGCGCAGGAACAGGCTTCGCCTCAGGCACCACGGCCGCGGGTGTCTCAGGCGTCGTCGCAGGGGCCGCCACCGGCTGCTTCGGCGGGGGCGCCGGCGGCGACGCCGTCTTCTGGCAGCCGAGGGCGAAAACTCCACCGGACAGGAGGGCGGCGAACGACAGGGCCGCGGTGCGGGGGAACGGCTTCATGAGACGAAGGCTCCGGCAAGGCGTAGGGGGGACGGCGCGAGGGCGGCAGTGGACTCGAAGCGACTCAACCTCGCATTTCGCCGTCGCCTCTTTCGCGGGGTGGAAGTATACTCCACCCGAGGTTTCGCGAGGGAGATCGGCTCCCGCAGCGGACGCATGCATTGGTTTGTGGAGAGATTTGACCATGGCTTCTCGGCTGTCTTCAGACGTCGATTCGTCGGTCTCGCCGGCCGCCGGCCCGCGGCTGGCCCGACGCATGGCGACCCTGCTCCTGGCCGCCTCCATGGCCTGGCTCGGCGCAGGCCTTGGCTACGCCAAATGGGGCGGTGGTTGGGGCGGCGGCTACGGCGGGTTCGGCGGGGGCTGGGCGTCGACCGCCCAGCAGGGTGCCGACATGGGATTGGCCTCTGTTGTCCGAGCCCAGGGCTATGCCAACCTCAAGAACTCCGAGGCGGCCAAGAACTGGGAAGAAGCCAAGACCATGGAGATGCAAAACCGGCTCCGCTGGACCGAGACCTACTTCGAGATGCGGAAGGTCAATCGGGACAAGCGGTCGGACGAGGCAGGCCCGCCGATCACGCAGGAGCAAGCGATCGCGTTGGCGAGGATGAAGGCTCCTCCTCGGCTCCAGTCCACGCAACTCGACCCCGTGACGGGACACATCGAATATCCCTTGATCCTGACTCGTGACAGCTACAAGCCATATCGCGAACGGCTCGACACGCTGTTCGCCAATCGCGCCGCCTCGGGGGGCAGCATCCGGTTCGACGATTTTCAGGCGATCCAAACCACGGTCTCTCAGTTCATCACAGCGCTCCAGAAGAACATCTCGGATTACGCTGCGGGAGACTACGGCCGAGCCCGCACGTTCCTCGACAGCTTGGCCAATGAGGCCCGGTCGCCGGCAGGCTGAACCGTCTTCGGGAACGACCGCCCACGTCTCCCTCAGAAATCGTCCGTCACGCCTGGTGGAGGTTGAGACGGTGGTCGGGGCCCAATCTGGGGCTCGTGAGGAGTCGGTTCTGGAGGAGGGACGGGCGGGTTTTGGGGCGCTGCGTTCTCTGCGGGCGGCTCCACTGAGGGAGGTGTTACGGCAGGGTCCGGGCTGACGCCGACCGCCCTGGCTCCATCGTCCGCAGGTGGTTGTTCGGGCGTTTCGCCCTGCGGCCAAACCATGATCGTCAGCCCACCCACGGCGACCAACAGCGCCGCCGCTGTGGCGACCACAAGGCCCCAGCGCGCGAGACGTGGATCGTCGAAAGAGAACGAACCATCGGCCGCAGCCTGGCCAGACGCAGGCGGCGGTGCGTTGACGAGGCCTGGAAAGAGTTTCACCGAACGGCCGGCCGCCCGCTTCGCCGGCATCCCCTTCTTCCAAAGGCAGTCACTCGGCTGCAACTCCCCGCTCAACGCCATGGTGCGGATTTGGGCCGATGTATAAGGCCCGAGGCGTTCTTCGTCTCGGTAAATGAACCACTCTGTCGCCATTG
>CAMCPF010000115.1 GCA_945876515.1 Candidatus Kuenenia stuttgartensis | reverse complement strand
AGAAGCGAGGGTGACGGGACTCGAACCCGCGGCCTCCAACGTGACAGGCTGGCGCTCTAACCAACTGAGCTACACCCCCGTTGTCCGACCGAGGCCGGCACCGGGTCTGTCACCGCAGCCGGGCAAGTATACCGCCCGCCCGCCCCGCGCGAAGCGACACCCAGATTCAGCCGCAGACGCGGCATGGAATGCTGCGTTGATTCGTCCGAGCAACCGCCGCGCGCCACCAACGCGCACGAGCACGGCTGCCCGGAGGTGCGGCCGGCGGCCGGGGCCGAAGGCCCGAGGGCCGCCAAGGCCGCAGGGGGCATGGATGCCCCTGCGGCCGTGAAGCTAGAAAATCCCGCGGGACGGGTCGAAGCCCTTCTTGTCGGCGATCGCCAGATCCTGCTCGGCCTGGCGTTGCAGCCCGAGCGCAAGGCAGGCGAGCCCGCGGTGGTGGTGCATCACCGCCAGGCCGTGGTCGGCCGTCCGCAGCCGATAGGCCAGCTCGCCGTCCGTCACGTGACCTGAGAGCAGGAGCAGCCGCCGCCGCTGTTCCTGCGAGGCGTCGATCGCCGTGTTCAGATCGGCCAGTGCCTCCTGCTGCCGGCCGAGCAGATGGAGCACGAAGCCGCGGGTGTCGAGGAACTCCGGGCTCCCTTCGCCGCTGCCCTCGAGCGCCGTCTCAATGTCGGCGAGTGCAGCCTCGAGTCCCCGGCCGACCAGGGCGCGGATGTAGGCGCGATGATTGAGCGCCTCGGGATGACCAGGACCGGCCAGCTCGACGGCCGTCTCGGCTGCCGCCAGGGCCGCGTCGGCGTCACCGCGGATCACGTGCGCCAGCGCCATCACCCGCTGCGGCTGCACGGCCGTCGGTGCGATCGCGGCGGCCTGCGTCGCATCGGTCAGAGCGGCGGACGGGTCGCCGTTCTCGATCTGGAGCATCGCCCGCCAGCACAGCAGCCGGCTCTTCTCGACCGGTTCCTTCTCCAGGAGCGGCCCGCCCCAGGCGATCGCGCGGGTCATGTCGTCGATCGCGGCGCCGAGCGAGCCGCGGCCCTCGCGGAGGATCGCCCGCTCGAGCGACCACTGCATCACGCCCAGTCGCACCGCCGGCATCACGGCGGGCGCCACCAAGGCCGGGATGATCAATCCGAGGAGCACCGCCACCAGGATGATCCGCTTGGCAGGCCCCGGTCCGCTGCGGGAGCCCCGGGTGCGGCCGGCTGCCGCGGCGGGCGCGGAGGATTGGTCGGCCGGCCGGTCGAACTCGGGCGGAATCGGAAAGCCGAGACGGTCGTAGTTCATCGAGGCGTTGCCCTGGGGACCGGCCGCGGGGCGGTCGGGATGCGCCGAGGTCGTTGTCGGACACCCCTCCAGTTTATCCACCCGGGCCGTACCGGCCGCCGGTTTGACGCTGGCGGGTGAGTCCCGTAGCCTGCCCTCACCCCTGGAGCCGCCGGCCATGCCGCTCTTCGAGATCGAGACCAGCGCCCACATCATCATCTCATGGGCCGCTGACGAGCAGGCGGCGGGGGAGGTGGTCCGCGACGCCTATCCCACCGAGGACATCGTCCGGCTCACCCGCCGACCCCGGGATACCTGGGTGATTTCCAAATCAGCCCTGGGCCTGACCGACTCGCGGGTCGATCCCTGCCACACCGCCCGCGAGTGCCTGGCGAAGGCGTCGGGCGACAAGGTGCACGCGATCCGGCTCTACATGCACGAGACCGGCGACGATCTCGAGCGGGCCCGGAAGGTCATCGAGTCGAACATGGTGATGGGCTGGTGAGCCGCAGGGCCAAGAGCGCGGTGCCCGCGAGGGCCGCCGCCAGCCCCAGGGCCGACGCATCGATCGGGGCCGGTCCGTCCTGAAATCGAAGAGTCACGAGCTGAGTCGGGGTGCCGAGGCCGCCGTTGTCGGCCACGCCGACGAGCACGCGTGGGCCGTTGCCCAGTGTCGGACCAAGGCACAGTCCCTCGAGGTTGCAGCCGAGCGTGTCCTTCCAGAAGCGGATCGGGGCGAGGTGATCCTCGGGCCGGTGCGCCAGCCCCCCCTCCCGTGCGGAGACGTCGCGGCCCGACGACGTGTCGATCAAGGCGAGCCGACTTTCAAACGGGGGCAGGCCTGGCCCCGCGGCCCGCTCCAGCGCGAGCAGGCGGCCGCCACCGAGCGGAACGATCGCCACGAGGCCGGCCAGCGGCTCGCCGGTCAGCAGCCGGGCGAAGGCGTGGGGCGGATCGACGGCATACGCGAACTCCGCGGCGGGCTGCGGATCCAGGGTGTCCGGCACCGGGATCCGTGCGATCCGAACCACGGTGCCGCGCCCCTCGGCGGAAGCCGGTCCGTCGGCGGGCAGGGCCTCCTCGGTCGCAGTCCAGATGCAGCGGCCATCGGGCTCCACGGCGATCGACTCCAGGCCGCGGTTGGGCCGCCGCTGCAGAAACCGCGGCGGGATGGGGACGATGCCCAGCAGGCTGCCCGCATCGGCGTCGATGGCTCGGACGGCGGGCGTGTCCTCCTCGCACACCAGCAGCACGGTGGCCGGGACCGGGTCGCCCCGCTCCCGCCGCTTGGTGGCGATGCGGCTGGCGAGCGCGGGGGGGCAGGGAGCGACGTCCTCGTAGTCATGATGCTCGCCCAGCGTGACAAGCCGCAGGTCGGAGGCCGCTTCGGGCGCGCCCGTGGGGTCGAGCGCGAGCCGAAACAGCAGCAGCCGGTCACTGTTGTCGAGCACGGCGGCGTAGCGGTCGTCGCCCAGCCACGTGATGCCGCTGAGGCCCGTCAATGCCGGGTCGCCCGGCCCCAGCGAGGCTGGCAGCCTGACCGAGCCGGCCACCTCGACGGTGGGCGATTGGGCGGCGTCCACGCGGGCCGCATCGACGCTCGTGGCAGTCACCACGACGATGGCCGTCAGCCACGCGTGCGATGCCGAGAAGCGATGCCAGCGCGGAACCATCCTGGCAATCTACCACGGGTCGGCAGCAGGCCGGCCTACCGTGGCCTCGCCGTCGTTCGACTGGCTCTCACCTGCCGGTCGGGGCCGCCTCGAACGACGCGGGCACGACGCCGGCCGCGGCCGGCTCGTCGCCGGTGAGGATCGTCTGACCGGGACGGTAGCTGGAGGTGCCAAGCGGTCGATAGCCGGGATCGGGACGACGCTTGGGAGGCGCGACCGCCCCTGGCAGGACGTCGCCTCCAGTCGCGGGCGGCGCGGCGGGTGACGCGGCTGGCATGGCGGGCGGAGTCTCGATCGGGGCGATGGGTGGGGCCGCGGCCGGCGGCGCTGCGAAGCCACCCGCCGGGCTGCCGAACCGGCTGGCATTGGCCTCGCCGTACCGGCCGTCGCTCGGCGGTGCGGCGGCGGCCGGCGGGATTGCCGCCGCGGGAGCCGGCGGGGGCGAGGCGGGCCAGGCCTGCGACCCGCTGGCATCGGCATAGCGCGCCGCCGGAGGCTGGGGGATGGCCGGCTGTGCCGGCGGCATCTGGGCAAGGGGTGAAGCGGCGAGTGGTGGATTGGCCTCGCCGAAGGCGGGCGCCGCGGCCATGCCGGCCGTGGCGGCCCCGGCTGGGTCGATGGTCGCCGGCGGCGGAGGTGTGGGCGACTGGGTCTGGAGGCTGCCGTAGGGCCCCACCTGCGGGCCCACCGCCTGGCCGGCGACCGAGGCCGGAGGCGGAGCGGCAGCAGGGGGCTGGGCGGCCGCGGGGGGCGGCGTGGCGCCGTAGGTGACGGCTGTCGGCTCGACGAGGCCCGGCGGACTGGCGGCCGATCTGCCGGTGTCGGTCTTGGTGGCATCGGAGAGGGCGTAGCCCTCGGGCGTGCTGGTCGTGGGATAGGGCTTGGCGGTCTCGGAGGGTTTGGCCACGTCCTTGTCAAAGCTCGGGGCGGCCGTCAGCGCCGAAGCCGAAGGCGTGCCGCTCGAACTCCACCACGAGGGCTTGGCGCCCCACGAGCCCGACTTGCATCCCGTCGTGAGTGTCGCGACGACCACCAGCCCCACCAGGCCGGCAGCCCGCGCGTGGAACTCCTGCCCTGAATGCCGGACCGTGACCATTCGACTGCCTCCGCGCGGGATGAAACGTCCGAGTGCGGGGCAGGAAATAGGACGCCGCCGCCGGTCGCGTCAATCGCAACCGGCGGCGGCGGGGTGGGGCGGTGGCCGGTGGCTGACCCGTCCGAGCGACGGGGCAACCTGGGCAGGCCGGGCGCGTCAGGAGCGGGCGGCGGCGAACCGCTTGCCGACGGCGTCCCAGTCGATGACGTTGAAGATCGCCCCGACGTAGTCGGCCCGGCGGTTCTGGTAGAGCAGGTAGTAGGCGTGCTCCCAGACGTCGATGCCGAACAGCGGCGTGTTGCCGTGCATGATCGGACTGTCCTGGTTGGCCGTGCTCTCGACAAGGAGCTTCCCCTTGGGGTCGAGCGACAGCCAGGCCCAGCCGCTGCCGAACCGCTTCATCGCGGCGTCGCTGATCGAGGTCTTGAAGTTGTCGAAGCTGCCGAACACGCTGCCGATCGCCTCGCCGAGCGGGCCGGTGGCCTCGCCCCCCTTGCCCTTGCCGAGCGACTCCCAGAACAGCGTGTGGTTGGCGTGGCCGCCGCCGTTGTTGCGGACGGTGGTGCGGATCGCCTCGGGTACCTTCTCCAGGTCGGCGATCAGCTTCTCCACCGGCAGGCCGGCCAGGTCGGCGTGGCCCTCGAGCGCCTTATTGACGTTGGTCACGTAGGCGGCGTGGTGCTTGTCGTGGTGGATCTCCATCGTGCGGGCGTCGATCGAGGGCTCGAGCGCGTCGAACGCGTAGGGCAGGGCGGGCAGCGTGTAGGCCATGGGGCGGGTCTCCAGAAACCGTAAAAAAAGAAACCTGGGAAAAAGAAGCCGTGAGGAACAGGACGTGGGACCGATGCCGAGCGAGCGGCCGAAGCCGCCGCGGCTCGCGTGGCCGGATCGTAGCCCTGGGGAGGGTGGGCGGCAAATCGTCCACGCCCCGCGGCCTGCCGCGCGGCGACCCTGCGGCTGGTGCCGGTTCTGGCGGCGATGCGGCGCAGGGCGACGATGCCGAACATGCCCGCGGTGACTCCTCTCCCGGCGGTCTGGCCGGCCGCTGAATCCCCGGCACCGGTCCGGTCGAATGATCCTGCACGGGCTGGCTGTGAGGCTGACGCTTCAGCCAGTCCGCGCGGAGCGACGGATCGCTCCGCCCACCTGCGAAAGGATTCGAGCCACGACGATGGCCTTCAGCGCCTCCATGCGCCGCGACCAGCGCCGCCGGCTGCTGGCATCCCGGCAACGGGACTCCGCGGGCGGCGACGGCCCCGTGCCCGATGGCACGGATCACGTCGCGGCGACGGCCTACGACGACGAGGCTCACCCCGAGCGGCATCCGGGGCTCGCCACAAGGCTGCCCGTGGGCGCGGGCAGGTTTTTCGCGGTCGCAGCGGCGATCGTCCTGGTCTTCGGCGGCGCGATCACGCTCGGCGTCATCGGGCCGCTGTTCGGCAGGCCGCTCGTGGGCGGTGGCGGCCGGTTCGCCCGCACGCTGGCCGTGATTGCGGCGGCCTTCGAGGCCCGGGCCGGGATGCCCGTCCAGGTTTGGCTGGCGGAGCTTGCCCTGCTGCTGGCGGCGGCGATCGCGGGGGTGATTCGCCTGATGCGGCGGCATCGCCGCGACGACTACAAGGGCCGGTTCCGGGCGTGGGGCTGGCTCGCGTGGATGCTCGCCGCTGCGGCTTGGGCTGGGGCGGTGCCGGTCGGCGGACTCGCGGCGGCCCTGCTCACCGATGCGACGGGGATCGCACCCGGGCCCAACGGGATTGGCTGGTGGGCGGGGCTGGCGGCCGTGGGCTTCGCGATCGTGGTGCCGTGGGCGGTGCTGCCGCTACGGGAGCGCGGGGCTGCGGTCACCTGGATGCTCTTGGGAATGGCTGCCTGGAGCGTGGCTGCGGCAATGCCCTGGGCCGCCGCCTGGTTCGGCGGCGAGGCCCGCGGGGCGATCGTGGCCCAGGCAGCGTGGGTCGCCGGCTCGGGGTTCGTGCTTGTGGCGATGCTGGCGGCCGCCCGGAGCGTGATTCGCGAGGTGCGGGGGCTGTGCGTGGCCGCGCCGGCTCGGCGGGCCAAGCTGAAGCGGGCTGCCGCGGAGGCGGCCGGTGGCCGGGAGCAGCGTCGCGCCGACGAGACCGACGAGGTGGAGACGACCTCCGACGACTTCTCGGACGGCTCCGCGAGCGAGGCTGACGACGAGGACTCCACGTCTGCCGACGATCGCGGCGACGGCGATTTCGTGGACGGTTCCGAGGAGGGCGGCCGCCGGCTGTCGAAGTCCGAACGGAAGCGGCTCAAGAAACTCGCCCGCATGAACGGCCACGC
This sequence comes from Candidatus Kuenenia stuttgartensis, assembly GCA_945876515.1. Taxonomy (GTDB): domain Bacteria; phylum Planctomycetota; class Planctomycetia; order Pirellulales; family UBA1268; genus QWPN01. Next base: position 2,056 of record CAMCPF010000115.1, on the reverse strand, counting down.
GGCATAATGCGGCCCCCTCGTGGAGCCCGCCCCGCATGACCGTCCGCACCCGCTTTGCCCCCAGTCCCACCGGCTACCTGCACATCGGGGGCGTGCGCACGGCGCTCTTCAACTGGCTCTTCGCCCGGCAGCACGGCGGCCAGTTCATCCTCCGGATCGACGACACCGACGTGGCCCGCAACGTCGATGAGGCGCTCCAGCCGATCCTCGACGGCCTCCAGTGGCTGGGGATCGACTGGGACGAGGGGCCGGGCGTGGGCGGGCCGCATGCCCCCTACTTCCAGTCGCAGCGGGCCGACCGGCACCGGTCCGCGGCCGACACGCTGCTCGCCTCCGGCCACGCCTACCGCGACTACGCGACCCCTGAAGAGCTCGACGAGGAACGCAAGGCGGCCCAGGCCGCGGGCAAGCCCTTCCTCTACAGCCGCCGGTTCGCCGCCTTCGACGATGCGACCGCGACGCGGTTCGAAGCGGAGGGCCGCAAGGGGGTGGTGAGGCTCAAGATGCCCCGCGAGGGGTCGCTCGTGATCGACGACGCCGTCCGCGGCCGCGTCGAGTTCGCCTGGGAGCGGGAGCAGGATCACGTGATTCAGCGGGCCGACGGCTCCTGCCTCTATCACCTGGCGAGCGTGGTGGACGACCACGATCTCGCGATCACGCACGTGATCCGGGCCGAGGAGCACCTCTCCAATACGCCGCGGCAGGCCTTCATCGCGCTCTCGCTGGGCTACGAACTGCCGGCCTACGCCCACCTGCCGCTGGTGGCGGAGCCGGGCAGCCGCACCAAGCTCTCGAAGCGGAAGCTGGCGCAGTATCTCAAGAACCAGGACTTCCGCCGGGTCATGGAGCACGGCCAGGCGATCGCCGCGCGGATCGGCCTCGCCGCCGACGCCGACACCTTCAACCCGGTGATCGTGGACTTCTACCGGGCGGTCGGCTACCTGCCCTGGGCGATCGACAACTATCTCGCGCTGCTCGGCTGGTCGTACGACGACAAGACCGAGTTTTTCTCCAGGCCCGAACTGGTGGAGAAGTTTTCGCTCGGGCGAATCAACTCCTCGCCGGCAAGCTTCGACCCCAAAAAACTCTGGGCGGTACAGGACCACTACATGACGAGCCTCTCGACCGACGAGAAGCTCGGCCTGATGCTGCCCTATCTTCAGAAGGCGGGGCTCGTGGCCGATCCGCCTGGCCCGGAGCAGAGGGAGATCGTTCGCCGCGTGATCGAGGCGTCGGGCGACCGGCTGAAGGTGGCCGGCGACATCCTGGCCTACGCCGACTTCTTTCTCGTGGACGAGCCCGAGATGGATCCCGAGGCGGTGGCCAAGCGGCTCGCCACGCCGACGGCGCGGCCGCACCTCAAGGCCTTCGCGGCGCGGCTCGCGACCGTCGAGCCCTTCGAGCCGGGCCCGATCGAGGAGGCCCTCAAGGCGACGGCCGAGGCGGCGGGCGCGAAGGTGGGCGACCTCGTGCATCCGATCCGCGTGGCGATCACCGGCCGCGGCGTGGGCCCGGGCCTCTACGACTGCCTGGCGATCCTGGGCCGTGAGCAGTCGCTGGTCCGAATCAGCCGCGCCCTGCCTCACTGCGGCTGACGCCACCCCGAGCCTCCACGACGACGGCCCCCGAGCCGCGGCACCCAGGATTTTCTCGAAACGGGTAGTCTGCCGCGATCAGCCCAACCCCAGGAGCCCCCCATGCCGCTGCTCGTCGTCGGAAGCGTCGCCCTCGATTGCGTCGAGACCCCCACCGCCAGCCGCGACGATGTGCTCGGCGGCTCGGCCGTGTTCTTCTCCTATGCGGCGAGCTTCTTCTCGCCCGTGAAGATGATCGGCACGGTGGGCGAGGACTGGCCGAGCCAGCACACCCGGTTTCTCGAGGCCCGCGGCATCGACACCTCCGGCATCGAGGTGATCCCGGGCGGCAAGACGTTTCGCTGGCGGGGCCGGTATCTCCCGAACATGAACGACCGCGAGACGCTCGAGGTGCATTTGAACGTGTTCGCGGAGTTCAAGCCCAAGCTGAACGGCGGGCATCGCGAGAGCAAGTTCGTGTT
>CAMCPF010000114.1 GCA_945876515.1 Candidatus Kuenenia stuttgartensis | reverse complement strand
CGCTCACCCACAAGGGGCTCACTGTCGAGGGCTACTCGCGGGCTGCCGTCCAGAGCGTGTGGCGGATCCCCGAACTCAAGCTCGGCTTCGACCTCGGAGCGCAGCCTTGGGGTTTCATGGCCACGAGCACCTGGTTCGTGACCCACACCCACCTCGACCACATCGCCGCCCTGCCGGTCTACGTGGCCCGGCGGCGGATGATGAAGATGGAGCCCCCCACGATCTACCTGCCGGAGTCGGCGATCGAGTCGATCGAGCGGCTCTTGAAGGCCGTCTCCCGGCTCGACCGCGGCCGCCTCCCCTGCACGCTCCTGCCGGCTCGGCCCGGCGACGAGATCGAGCTCTCCCGCGAGCACGTGGTGACCGTCTCCGCCACCACCCACACCATCCCGAGCGTCGGCTTCGTGGTCTGGGAGCGCCGCCGCAAGCTGAAGCATGAATACGCCCACCTGGCCGGCCACCAGATCCGCGACCTCAGGCTCTCGGGCGTGGACGTGACCCATGAGATCCGCTCGCCGCTCGTGGCCTATCTCGGCGACTCGTCGCCGGAGGGGCTCGACCGCTGCCCGGCCATGTTCGAGGCCATGATCCTGATCACCGAACTCACCTTCGTGGCCCACTCCCACCGCAAGGAGAAGATCCACAAGTATGGCCACATGCACCTCGACGACCTGCTCGCCCGCCGCGACCGGTTCCGCAACGAGCTGGTGATCGCCACCCACTTCTCCACCCGCTACACCGACGACCGTGTCCGCCGCGTGCTCGCGAAGAAGATTCCCGACATGCTCGACGGCCGGCTGCGAGTGTGGTTGTAGGTCGCGCGCGGCTCGGGGTGGCCCGTGCCATCTCGCCGGACGCACTGGCTTTCCGGCAGCAGTGCCATCCCTGGCCATTGCTGCCTTGGCGGGCCTCCGCCCGCCGGCCGCACCTCCGGGCGGCCGTGTTCGGGCGCGTTCTGGCGCGCGGCGTGCGATTAGACGAATCGTATGCGCTGTTACCTCAGCCGTTTGACTGCGAGGGGTGGCCCGTGCCAATCGAGCGGCGTAGGAAACCGAGCGCAGCAAGGATTGCGGAGCGAGATTTCCTCCGAGCGACCGGAGGGCAGGATGCCCGCAGCGAGCGTCCGGCGAGATGGCACGGGCCACCCCGAGCCCGCGTTACCGTGCATCCGGTACGCTGAAGCCATGCGGCCCCGCCATGCCTATGTGCACGTGCCCTTTTGCCGGCATCGGTGCGGGTATTGCGACTTCACGCTCGTGGCAGGGCGAGATGATCTCGTGGAGCGATACTTCGCCGCGCTCGGGCGGGAGTTGGAGCGGGTTTCCTCCGCGGCAGAATCCGGTGATGGGTCGGCGTGTCTGGCGCTCGACACGCTCTACCTCGGCGGCGGCACGCCCTCGCACCTCGGGCCCGACGGGCTGCGGCGGCTGTTCGCGATCCTGCGCGAGCGGCTGCGGCCCGCGAGTGACGCGGAGGTGTCGCTCGAGGCCAATCCGCTCGATGTCACGCCGGACTTCGTGGCGGCTGCGCAGGACTGCGGGGTGACACGGGTGAGCCTCGGCGGCCAGTCGCTCGACGCGGCCACGCTCCGGGCGCTCGACCGCGACCACGGGCCCGACGACGTGCGGCGGGCCGTGGGGCTCTTGCACGATGCTGGGCTCGTGGTGAGCCTCGACCTGATGACCGCGGCGCCGGGGCAGTCGCTCACCGCCGTCGAGCGGGATCTCGCCGCCGCGGTCGCGCTCGCCCCCGCGCACATCTCGGTCTACTGCCTCACCTGGGAGCAGGGCACGGCCTTCGCCGCCGCCCGTCGCCGCGGGGAACTCGCCGCGGCGCCGGAGGACCTCGAGCGGGCGATGTTCGAGTCGGCGATCGACCGGCTCGAGGCCGCGGGCTACGAGCACTACGAGGTGAGTAACTTCGCCCGGCCCGGCCACCGCTGCCGCCACAACGAGGCCTACTGGGACTGCCGCCCCTGGGAGGCCGTCGGCCCCGGTGCCGCCCGGTTCGACGGTCGGACGCGGATCACGAACCATCGCAGCACGACGACCTGGATCAAGCGGGTGCTCGCCGGCGAGGATTGTTCCGGCGCCGTGGATGCGATGTCGGCCGAGGATGCCGCCCGCGAGCGGCTGGTGGTGGGGCTGCGGCGACGTGACGGGGTGGAGCGTGGCGAGTTTCTGGCAGCCAGCGGCTGTAACCTCGACTCGGTGGCCGGCCCGGCCGTGACCCGCTGGGTGGCGGCGGGGCTGGCGACCGACGACGGTCGTAACGTGCGGCTCACACGAGCCGGCCTGCTCGTCTCCGACACGCTCTGGGCCGACGTGCTCTAGTATCACGCCCGACGGGGCATCCCTGTCCCCGCCGGGCTTGCCGGGCCTCCGCCCGGCGGCCGCACCTCCGGGCGGCCGTGTTCGTGCGCGGAGCGGTGCGCGACGTCCGTTCAGACGAATCCGTTCACCGCCTTGGCAGTGCGTCGATGGCGCGGGCAACCCCTCGCGGGATCGATCACCAGGAGCCAGGCAGGATGCGACGGACGCGTGGTGCCGGAAGGTCGGACGCGGGCTATGCTTCCGGTCCACTCCGAGGATGGTGCCATGTCCGAGTCAGCGCACGCCGGCCGCCACTACGCCTGGTGGCTCATCATGTGCCTCTGCGGTGTGGACTACTTCAGCACGCTCGGCTACCAGCCGTCGATCGCCTTCGAGGGGGCGGGGCTGCTCGCGCCGCTCGCCACAGCCGTACTCGTGGTCGTGACGCTGTGCTGCGCTCTGCCGGTCTACCGGCACGTGGCGGGCCAGACCCCCGACGGCGTGGGCTCGGTGGGGATGATCGAGCGGCTCTGCTCGGGCTGGTTCGGCAAGATCGCCGTACTCGTGCTGATCGGCTTCGCCGCCACGGACTTCGTGATCACGAAGACCCTCTCCGCCGCCGACGCCGCCGCCCACTTGGTCGCCAACCCGCTCTACGCCGGCCACGCCCCGGCCTGGATGCAGTCGCAGTTGGGCGTGACGATGTTCCTGCTCGTGCTCCTGGGGGCGATGTTTTTGAAGGGCTTCGATGAGGTGGTGGGCGTGGCGACCACGCTCGTGGTCGTCTACCTCGCGCTCACGACCGCGATCATCGCCGCCGGGCTCTGGCACTTGGCCAGGCACCCGGACCTGCTCGCCGGCTGGCTGGCCGAGGTCAGGGCGGGCCATTACGCGCTCGAACACCCGCCGCTGCCGGGCCTCGCGGGCGGCGCGGGGCTGGGCACGGCCGTGCTGATCGCGATGGTGATCTTCCCCAAGCTTGCGCTCGGCCTGAGCGGCTTCGAGACGGGCGTGCTCCACATCCACCTCGTCCGCGGCACCGAGGCCGACCCGGCCGACGCCCCGGCCCGGATCGCCGCCACCCGCCGGCTGCTCACGACCGCGGCGGTGATCATGTCGGTGCTGCTGATCGGTTCGTCGCTCGTCTCGGGCACCGGCACGCTGATCCCGGTCGCGGCCCTCGCCCACGAGCCCGTCCGCGGGGCCGCGGTGGATCGCACGCTCGCCTACCTGGCCCACGGCGAGGGGCCCGTGGCGATCGCCCCCTTCTTCGGGCCCACATTCGGCACGCTCTACGACATCAGCACGATCCTGATCCTCTGGTTCGCGGGGGCCTCGGCGATGGCGGGGCTCCTCAACATGGTGCCCCGCTACCTGCCGCGGTATGGGATGGCCCCGGAGTGGGCCGCCGCCTACCGGCCGCTGGTGATCTCGTTCGTGGCGATCGCCCTCGTCGTCACGCTCTGCTTTCGGGCGAGCGTCACGGCCCAGGGGGGCGCCTACGCCACGGGGGTGCTCGTGCTGCTTTCAAGCGCAGCCTTGGGCACCTTCCTGCAGGTGGCCCGCGGGCCCGCCACCACGCCGGCTGAACGCCGCCGCCGGGCCTTGTCCACGGCCGGCTACGGCCTCGTGCTCGCGGTGTTCATCTACACCACGCTCGCCAACATCGTCGAGCGTCCCGAGGGGATCGTGATCGCCTCGATCTTCATCGCGGCGGTGCTCGGGATCTCGCTTGTGTCGCGGGCTTGGCGGAGCGGCGAGCTCCGCTGGAAGACGTTTCGGTTTGCCGACACAGCCGATCGGATGCTGTGGACCGACATCACGAGCGATCTTCCCTTCCGGGTGCTCGTGCCCCATCGCCCCGACCATCGCACGCTCGCCGAAAAGGAGCGGGAGATCCGCCGCAAGCACCGGCTCGACCAGCGGGTGCGGCTCGTGTTCCTGGAGGTGTACCGCGGCGACGTGAGCCGGTTCGAGAGCGAACCGGTGCTGTCGGTGGCCGAGCAGGAGGGGCGGTTCGTGATCACGGCCCGCGACTGCGTGTCGGTGTCGCACACGATCGCCCAGGTGGCGCTGGAACTGGCCGCCGGGGGCCGGCCGCTCGACGTGGTGTTCGGCTTCGCGAAAGGCTCACCGCTGCGGCTGGCCGTCGACTTCGTGCTCTTCGGTTCGGGCGACATCCCGGCGCGGGTCGTGGATCTCTTGGAGCGGGCCGTGCCCGACCCCGCCGCCCGGCCCACGGTGATCGTGGCATCGTGACCGCCTCCAAGCACGAGGCCTTCTCCGGTCCGCCCACGGGACGTCGTCAGGCTCCCGGCCGGACCAGGCCGGCAAATCGGATCCGGGACGACGCAGGGATCACGGTCACCTTTGTCTGGCCGCTCAGGTCGGGCGCAGTGAATAGATAGGCCGCCAGGGTTCGCACACCGATAGGAGCCCCGAGCGACAGCGTGAACCGCTTCACGCCCAGGTCGGCCGCGGTGAAGGTGTACTTGAAGCCGTTAAGCGGCTGGAGGACACCGTCGGCATCTACGACTCGGCCGTTTCCGGCCGGGTTCAAGCGGAATGTGACGGTGTCCTGGAAATATTGGTCCGGTCCGCGCACGGTGATCACAAACGGCACGTTCACCGTGACCCTGGGCGGCGCGACGACCGTGGTTTTGGCACGCATCGAAATGCTGAAAGCCTGGGACCTAGCGACGGTGAGGGCGGCCGACGGGCTGGAGGTCGCCGTCAGTGCGTAGTTACCCGGCTTGCTCACCCGCAGGCCGGTGGTGGGGCCCGTCCGTGGGAAGGTCGCCACGCCGTTGGCGGCGGTGTTGGCGGTTGTCTGGCCCAGCAGTGTCGCGCCGTTGGTCGACACGAATGCCAGGCTCACCCGGCTGCCGCCCAGGGCGACGGCATTGCCGAAGGCGTCCTGCACCTGCACACTCACCGGGGTTTTCATGAACCGTTTGGCGTAGGCGAAGGTCGGCTGCCCGACGAAGCCGAGCTGGGCGGCCTGCCCTGGCGAGACGGTGACCGAAAATACCGCCTGTCGGCCTGTCTGATCACTAAGGGTCACCGTTTGCACGCCCGCCGTCTTGAGCGTGATCGGAGCGCTTGTCGCGGCCGGATTGTAGGCCCCGCTGGCCGGCAGTACCGCCTGTGGGTCGCTACTCGTGAAGGCAAGGATGTCGCCAACCTCGGCCGTGACCGTGGCCTGGAACATCGTGCCGGCCGTCGCCGTGGACGGGCCGGTGACGTCGAACCGCTCCGCCTGCCCCCAATCGTTGATCACGATCCGCGTGATCGGTGGCGCTGCGTTCACGCCAAACTCCACGTTCGTGGAGAAGTTGCCCTGGTCGTCAAACGCGAAGCCGTAGCCCAGACCGTTGATGAACTGTTCGTGGAGAAACTTCGAGACCGCGTCGTAGGTCTGGCCGGCTTCGTAGAACTGATAGGGCGGGGCTACGCCCGCGTTCGCGGGGGGCTGGTTATTGGGATCGCCATCGGTGAAGCCGGTCGCCGGCGCCGTGAAGGAGTTGGCGACCTGCCCCACGAGCTTCAGGTTTTGTGGTGAGGTGCCCCGATAGATGCGGAAGGCGGCCACCAGCGGCAGGGTCGTCGGAGACCACTGGAGATGGGCCGCGTTTTGCTGGCTGTTGAGTTGCACCTGGACCGTACGGGTGGGCACCGTCTCGTTGCCGGCCGCATCCACAGTGGTCACGGCGTACAGGTAGGTCGTCCCTGGTGTCAGCGTGCCACCCGAGAGATTTTGCCCGCTTGGATCGGCCGTCCAGCTGATGGGTGCGTTGGACGTGCCGGCCAGGAACTGCTGGGGGGAGAGCAGGGCCCGCTGGGACGGGTCGGAGTTGCTGAAGGCCGTCTTGCTCGGCATCGTGGCGATCCCGCGAGAGAAGGCCGACACGATCACGTTCTCGATCTCCCCGAGGGCCGTGCCGAGTGGGGTTGCTTCAGCCATCGAATTGGGCGTTTGCGGTGTGGGATCGTTGACACCGGGATCGACGGCGTTGCTCGCGAAGGCCTGGGCACATCCGGCGACCATGGCCGACGGCGAAGCATTGTTCCAGTTTGGGTTTTGCACCGCGCTGGTACCCGTCGTCATCCACGAGGGCAGGCTGTTGGCGTTGGCCTGGATGGCTATCGGGTTGTAAATGTTGACGACGCAGCCAGGAAACTCGTTGATAATGGCGGTTGCCACGGCAGGCGTACCCATAGCACCGCCACCCGTGAAGGACACGAGCGGCCGAGTTGTGTAGCCCGAGCCGGCGTTGGTGATGGTGATACCCGTGACCATGCCGGAAATGATGTCGACCACCGCCACCGCCGTCGCCTGCACGCCATTCGCTTGGTCGGGAGCTGCGATCGTTACCGTCGGGGCTGAGACGTAACCGGTCCCGTCGTTGGTCAGGTTGATTCCCGAGACGCCACCTTGGCCGACGGTGGCGGTCGCCGCGGCAATCGTCGTCGGAGCCGGACCGCCACCCGTAAAGGTCACGGTCGGGACTGTCGTGTAGCCGGAGCCAGGATTGTCGATCCGAATCGCCGCGACAGATAAGCCCACGCCTTGCTGGTTGACCACTCCGGCCATGATGACCGTCGCCGTCGCCTGCACGCCACCCGCTTGGTCGGGGGCTGCGATCGTTACCGTCGGAGGTGAGGCGTAACCTGCCATGCCGTTGTTGGTCACGGTGATCCCCGTGATGCCGGTCTGGCCCGTCAGTTGGAGCGCCTCGATGCCGAAGGTGTTGCGCGGGTCGACCGCCGTAGTAGTGGAATACGTGCCCGGCACCGTCACCGTTCGGCCCGACCAGAAGGTGCCGAGGTTCGGCGCGGGGTTCAGCCCCGAGCCCCCCTGGCTGCCTTGCCAATAGACGAAGTCGTTCGTCTTGTAAAAGTCGAAGAAGGCGTCGAGCACGCCGTCGTAATAGGTCGCGAGACCGCCAAGCTGGCCGTCGTACGCCGGATCCGTCAGGAGCGACCGCGTGGGAACGAGCCGGATCGGGGTGCCACTGGGGTCGATCTGGCCGTGCGCGTCGTAGGCGCCTTGCGCCCACGAGGCCGACCAGGGGTCGCCCGTCGGGTGCTCGGCCTTGAAGGCCTCGAAGATTGAGGCCCGGTCGAGTCCGGCAAGCGTGCCCACGCCCTGGTTGTAGGGATAATTCGTCGTGATCGGCGACTTGTCGGCCTGGAGAAACTCCACCCGGAACGGGATCCCGAACTGGTCGACGGTGGTCACGTCGACGTCGAGCGTGCTTGAGACGACGACTTGTTGTTGGTTCAACTCGACCGAGTTATTGAGCTCGAAGAATCCATACACCGCGTCGCCCGCCGACGAGGATGTGGGCGTGGCGACGAGGCTGCTATTTATGGGGAGCACGCCGCTAGCAACGGCGCCCACGAAGAACGGCAGGGCGCTCGACACGTTTTGCACCTGAGGCACCGGGATCGTCACGGTCTGCGTCGTGGTGTAGGTCTGCCCGAGCGCGGCGGTGGCCGTCGCCCCGGTTCCACCACCGCCGCTGACGGTCACGTGCGGCGGGCTCGTGTAGCCGTAGCCGGCGTTGGTGATGGTGATTCCCGTGACCACGCCGCCGCTCACCATCGCCGTGCCCGTGGCCGTCACGCCACCCGTCGGCGCCGGGGCGAAGGTGACCGTGGGCGCGGTCGTGTATTGGGTGCCGCCGCCGGTGATCTGGACGCTCGCCACCTGGCTCGCCCCGGCCACGACGGTGACCAGTGGGAGGTCGGGCGATGTGAGGGTGCTCACGTCGGCGAATGTGGAGTCGGCCTGCATGTATTGCTGGCCGGTGGCCCCGGTGCCGTAGAAGCCGAACTGCACGCCCTTGGTGGCGATATGGGCCGGCACCTCGAACTGGAGCGTGGTCGCGTACTGCGGCAGCGGCGGGAGTTGGGCGCCGTTAAGGACGACCCGCGATTCGAGCCGCTCGATCGAGGGCCGTAGGATTCGCTGCCGCTGCCGGGCCGCACAGTGACTCCGGGCCGGGAAAGTGAATCGCGATGCCATGTCAGGGGCTCCGTGTGGGAGATGCCGCGGATGCAGCGGGTTGCATCAGCCGGGCCAAGACAGGGACCGCTCCCCCCGCCATGCGTTT
>CAMCPF010000113.1 GCA_945876515.1 Candidatus Kuenenia stuttgartensis | reverse complement strand
AGGTGCCCGCATCCACCCGCCGGGCGAAGCCGCGGCCGCCGGAGACCTCCCCTGCGAGAGTCTCGAGCCAGGCGAGCCGGTGGGGCGGCAGCGGTTCGGCCGCCACCGGCTCGCCCCCGGCGACGGGAATCTCCGCCAGCCGCCAGGTTTGGCAGGCATCGGGCTCCTCCAAGAGCAGGTCGTAGTGCCGCCCGGCCGGGTCGTCCGGATGGCCCGTGTGCTCGAGGAGGACGAACCGTGGCATGGCAGTGGATCGCGGCAGGCGCTAGACGATCTCGTAGGCCTGCTCCTGGTGCTCAGCCAGATCGAGGCCGCCCCGCTCCACCTCGATCGGCACCCGCATCCCCACGAGCTTGTCGGCGAGGAAGAAGGCGACGACCGACACCACGCCGCTCCAGGCCATCGTGACAAGCACGCTCTTGGCCTGCGCCCAGACCTGGCTGCCGACGGTCATGCCCTCGGCGAGCCCGGACCCGCCGAGCTCGGTGGCGGCGAAGACTCCGGTCAGGATCGCTCCCACGATGCCCCCCACGCCGTGCACGCCGAACACGTCGAGCGAGTCGTCGTAGCCGAAGCGGTGCTTCACGCTCGTGGCAAAATAGTAGCCGGCCAGGGCCGAGGCCGCGCCGATCGCGACGGCCCCGAGCGGACCAGCCGTTCCGCTGGCGGGCGTGATCGCGACCAGGCCGGCGACCGCTCCGGTCGCCACGCCGAGCGCCGAAGCCTTGCCATGCGCGACCATCTCGATCCCCATCCACACGACCGTGGCGGTGGCCGCCGCGATGTGGGTGACGAGCAGGGCCATGGCGGCGGTGCCGTTGGCGGCCAGGGCGCTGCCGCCATTGAAGCCGAACCAGCCCACCCAGAGCATCCCGGCCCCGATCACGGCAAAGGGCAGGTTGTGGGGCCGCATCAGCTGCTTGGGATAGCCGCTCCGGGCGCCCAGCATGATGCAGGTGACGAGCCCTGCGATGCCGGCGTTGACGTGCACGACCGTTCCGCCGGCGAAGTCGAGCACGCCCCAGCCGTGAAACAGCGACCCCTCGCCCGCCCAGGCCATGTGGCAGATCGGGAGGTAGGAGAAGGTGAACCAGAGAATCGAGAACAGCAGCATCCCCTTAAATCGCATCCGCTCCGCGAAGGCCCCCACGATCAGGGCCGGCGTGATGATCGCGAAGGTCATCTGGAAGGCGGCGAACAGCGACTCGGGGATGGTGCCCGAGACGGCATCGACCGTGACTCCCTTGAGGAACGCCTTGTCAAGATTGCCGATCACCCACTGCTGCGGCCCGCCGTTCCCAAAGGCGAGGCTGTAGCCGTAGGCCACCCAGAGCAGCGTCATCACCCCGGTCAGGGCGAAGCACTGCACGAACACCGAGAGCACGTTCTTGGAGCGCACCAGGCCGCCGTAGAAGAGCGCCAGGCCCGGCAGCGTCATGAACAGCACGAGCGCCGTGGCTACGATGATCCAGGCAGTGTCGGCTCCGTTGATGACTGCGGTCGCGGCATCGGCCATGGGGCGAACTCTCCTCTGGTGGTATGCCGCCGGGCGGCAGGGGTTGGGGGAATGACTGTGCGAAAAACTCAGTAGCCGTCGCCGTCGCCGTCCGGTTCGGCGGCGGCCTCACCGCCCAGGGCGAGCGGCTTGGGCTTGTGGCGGACGGCGCGGCGGGCATTCTCGTCGCGGAGCCGTTCGATCGCCGCCTCGAGGCTCATCGCGCCCAGGTCGCCGTCGAGACGGTCGCGGAGGCTGATGGTGCCGGCCGCCTCGTCCCGCGGACCGCAGACGGCCATCATTGGGATCAGGTCAAGCTGCGCCGTGCGGATCTTGGCCCCGAGTTTTTCCGCAGCCTGGTCGATGCCGACTCTCAGCCCGGCAGCCTCGAGCTTCGCCTTGACCACTTCCGCATAGGCGGCGCTCTTCTCGCTCACGGGGATCACCCGCACCTGCTCCGGCGCGAGCCACAAGGGAAACGCCCCGGCGAAGTGCTCGATCAACACGCCCACGAACCGCTCCATGCTGCCCAAGGGCGCCCGGTGGATCATCACAGGGCGGTGCTTGGCGTTGTCGGCCCCGATGTATTCGAGGTCGAACCGCTCGGCGCTCGGCAGGTTGTAGTCGAGCTGCACCGTGCCGAGCTGCCACTCGCGGCCGAGCGAGTCATTCACAACGAAGTCGATCTTGGGACCGTAGAAGGCCGCCTCGCCCGGCTCGGGCTCGCAGCCGGGGAGATTCATCCGCCGGGCGACCCGCTCAATCGCCGCCTCGGCCTCGTCCCACCGCTCGGGCGGGCCGACGTACTTGTCGCTCGTGGGATCGCGGAAGCCGAGCCGGACGCGGAAGTTCTCGAAGGCCAGGCTCTCGAGGACCTTGAGCGTGAAGTCGATGCAGCCGGCCACCTCCTCCTCGACCTGCTCGGGCGTGCAGAAGATGTGGGCGTCGTCCTGGGTGAAACCACGGACCCGCGTCATTCCGCCGAGCTCGCCCGACTGCTCGTAGCGGTAGACGGTACCGAACTCGGCCAGCCGCAGCGGCAGATCCTTGTAGCTGTGGGGCCGGGCCTTGTAGATCATCGTGTGGTGCGGGCAGTTCATCGGCTTGAGCAGATACTGCTCGTCGTCGCTCATCACGATCGGCTTGAACTGGCTGTCGGCGTAGTAGGGATAGTGGCCCGAGATCTTGTAGAGATCGACCTTGCCGATGTGGGGCGTGTAGACCGGCTCGTAGCCCCGAGCGGCGAGCTCCTCGCGCACGAAGCCCTCGAGCGTGGCCCGCAGCCGCGCCCCCTTGGGCATCCAGAGCACGAGCCCCGAGCCGACCAAGGGGCTCGTGGTGAAGAGATCGAGCTGCTTGCCGAGCACGCGGTGGTCGCGGCGGCGGGCTTCCTCGAGCGCCGCGAGATGCGCGTCGAGCTCCTCCGGGGTGAACCAGGCGGTGCCGTAGAGCCGTTGGAGCTGGGCGTTCTTCGCGTCGCCCTTCCAGTAGGCGCCGGCGATGTTCGTGAGCTTGAAGGCGCCGATGCAGCCGGGGCTCGGCACGTGGGGCCCGCGGCAGAGATCGACGAACTCTCCCTGCCGGTAGAAGGAGAGCGAAGGGTGCTCGGCCAGGCCGGTCTCGATGTGCTCGGCCTTCAGGGGCTGGTTCAGGCCGCGGATGATCTCGACGGCCTTCTCCCGCGAGACCTCGACCCGCTCGAAGGCCTCGTCGGCCTCGATGATCCGCTTCATCTCGGCCTCGATCGCCGGCAGGTCCTCGTCGGTGATCGGCCGGGCAGCCCGCATGTCGTAATAGAAGCCGTGGCCGACCGTGGGGCCGAAGGCGAGTTCGACGCCCTCGAACAGCCGCATCACCGCCCGGGCCATCACGTGGGCCGCGGAGTGACGCATCACGGGAAGCGCGCGGGCGTCGCCGGCAAAGAGCGGCTCGACTGTGGCCGTGCCTTCGGCAGGCAGCAGCGCGTCGAGCCCCACGACCCTCCCGTCGAGCAGAGCGGCGACGGGGGCCTTGTTGCCCCTTTTTCCGCCGGCCATGGCGGCGTCGCCGATGCAGTCGGCCACCCGGGCGGTGGCGGGAAGGTCGCGGGTGGAACCGTCGGGCAGGCGGACAATGGGCATGGTAGCAGTCGGAAGTCCGAGGACGCCCCGCGGGATTTCGCGGGAAAACGGCAGGGTATCCGCCGCCGCGTGCGGCCCGCAAGCCGCGTTCGTCGTCGGCGTCGCAGCCCACGTCGCTCGCTTGACTGGCCGCGTTTTCGGCGCGACACTTGCCGTGCCGACTGTTCGGGCGATTAGCTCAGTTGGTTAGAGCACCAGCTCGACAAGCTGGGGGTCATAGGTTCGAGTCCTATATCGCCCATTTGGCAGGTTTCTTGCGGCGACCAGGACCCTCTGGTCGCAGGCGGGTTGAACTTCCGGTTCTCAGGAGAGTTCCTCGACGTCGCCGAGATCCCGCTGTCGGCCGGTCGATCGCTTGTTCCGAAGCAGGTCTTCCTTGCCGATGAACGAGACCTTCGTGTCGCCGTACCGCCCGGCGACAACGTTGGGCCAGGCTTCCTCGAACAGGACGCCGTCGATAGCGTTCAAGAGATCGATCCGCACCGGTTCCAGACCGATCGACAGCACGGCATTCGGCTTTTCGATCACATCGAGGGGAATGCTCGACGCCTGGAATCCGAAGGCGACGAGGGCCGCCTGCAGCCGCTGTGCATTGGCACGGGTGTTGCCGTAGAAGACGTCGATGTCCTTGGTAAACCGGGGGTAGCCGTGATACGCGACCGCGTAGCCCCCCACGATCATGTACTCAACGCCGTGTTCGTTCAGCAACCGAAAGAAGTCTTCGAAGTCGGCATGGGTAGTCATGGAGAAACCTCCCTGCCTCGATCCTCAGCTGCTCGACGATGTCGAGCCGCTCCTCTGCAGTCAGCGCTCGCCAAGCGGCCCGGTCGCCGCTGGCCTGCGATTGCGGATCCGTGACAACGAGCGAAGCCACGCGCGTCCCGCGTTCAGGAGTCGTAGACTGTGTGTCGCTCATGCTTCCAGTATATCCCCGCCCCGAGCATGATACTGGCTGCGATGGCAGGCATCCGCGGTGGCGACCAAGGGTGGACAGACCACCTCTCGCCCGGGATCGGCCTGCACTGTCGCACCGCCGAGGAACCCGTTCGCCATGACCGCAGACCCGCTCGCCGACGTCGTCTCGGGCCAGTATCGGAAGTGGGTCTATCCCGACCCGATCGTCGATCTCCCCGGCTGGCTTGCCGGAAACTGGCAGTGGTTCGATCCGAGCCACGCCCACCGGATGTTCTGGCCGGATCGCGAGCCGCAGCCCGACCTCGACATCCTCGTCGCCGGCTGCGGCACGAACCAAGCCGCGGTGTTCGCCCACACCAATCCCCAGGCCCGGGTGGTGGCGATCGACGTCAGCGGGCCGTCGCTCGACCACCATCGCTTCCTCAAGGACAAGTACGCCCTCAAGAACCTCGAACTCCACCTCCTGCCGATCGAGGAGGTCGGCACGCTCGGCCGCGACTTCGACCTCGTCGTCTCGACGGGCGTGCTCCACCACATGGCCTCGCCTGAAGCGGGGATGCGGGCGCTTGCGGCCCGGCTGCGACCCGACGGCGTGGCCGCGATCATGCTCTACGCCCGCTACGGACGGATCGGCGTCGAGATCATGCAGGCGATCTTCCGGGAGATCGGTCTTACCCAGGACGAGGCCTCGCTCTTCACCGTCAAGGAGGCGATCGCGCTGTTGCCGGCCGACCACCCGGTGCGGAGCTATCTCTCCTTCGCCCCCGACCTCAGGTTCGATGCGGGCCTTGTGGACACCTTCCTCCACGGCCGCGACCGCAGCTACACCGTGGACGACTGCCTCGACCTCGTCGCCTCCGCCGGGCTCGACTTCCAGGGCTGGTTCCTCAAGTCGTCCTACGAGCCCCCGTCGCCACCGGGCGGCGGTTTCTACGAGGCCGTGGCGGCGCTGCCCGACCGGCAGCGCTGGGGCGTGATGGAACGGATCAATACCCGCAACGGCTGCCACTTCTTCACGGCCTGCCGGGCCGACCGGCCGCGGGCGACCTACGCGGTCGATCCGGCATCGCCTGCGGTCCTCGACGCCGTGCCGCACTTCCGCTACCGCTGCGGCCTCGACGGCACCACGGTCTATCGCTACGACTGGCGGCTCCTGCTCGAGCCCCTGCAAGCCGCCCTCGTGCGGCTCGTGGACGGCCGCCGCACGCTCCGCGAGATCGTGGCGGCGGCGGCGCAGGAGCCCGCCGCGGCGGGCCACGACCCCGAGCGGCTCGCGACCCTTGCTCGCACGCTTTTTGCATCGCTCGTCAACCGCGATTTCGTCATGTTGGGGCTCGCGTCATGATCAAGCCCGAATCGCTCCGTCCGGCGATGACGCGGCGGCTCCTCCGCCGGGCAATCACGAGCGGCCAGATCCGCCTGCCGGCCGTGCCCGCCCTGCTCGACGACTACCAGGCCCTCTGCGAGCGCTCGTTCGCGGCGCTTGGCGTCACGTTCAATGCCGAGCAGCGGGCCCACCTGCGGGGCGTGCTCGACGGGCAGCTTACCGCGGCCTACGCCGCCTCGCCCCGGGCCGAGATCGTGATCGCCTACGAGTCACCGGTGGGGCTCAGCGTGAACTACACCGTGAAGCCCCAGGTGGCGTCGCTCGGCGAGACCTACGACCACTGGGTGGCCACGCGTGAGCCCCCCTACTTCGGCACGATGGCCGACGCCCGCGTGACGGCCCTCGCCGCGGAAGCCCCCGCGCCCGCCGCCTGTCCCGTGCTCGACATCGGCGCGGGCACGGGCCGCAATGCCCTGGCCCTGGCCCGCCGCGGGCATCCGGTCGATGCGGTCGAGCTTTCCGGCCGGTTCGCCGCAATCCTCCGAGAGGAGGCCGGCAAGGCATCGCTCCCGGTGCGGGTGATCGAGCGCGACGTGTTCGCGTCGCTCGACGACCTGCGGCGCGACTACGGGCTCGTGGTGCTCTCCGAGGTGGCCTCCGACTTCCGCTCCGCGACCGAGCTCCGGCAGATGTTCGCAATCGCGGCGGCCTGCCTGGCGCCCGGCGGCAGGCTCGTCTTCAATATCTTCCTGCCGCAGGTGGGCTACACGCCCGACGCCGCTGCCCGCGAACTCGGCCTGCAGGTCTACACGTCGATCTTCACGTATCCGGAGGTCGCGGCGGCCGTCGCGGGCCTGCCCTTGTCGCTCGTCGCCGACGACTCCGTCCACGACTACGAACAGCAAAACCTGCCGGCCGGTGCCTGGCCGACGACGACGTGGTACGCCGACTGGGTGAGCGGCCTCGACGTCTTCGACGTGCCGCGGCACGAGTCGCCGATCGCGATGCGGTGGCTCGTGTATCGCATGGCGGTCGCCTGACGGGACCAAACGAGACCGGTAATCCTTCGAAGAACCCCGTAACCCGCCCCGTCATCCAGCCGGCGGCTTCACGAGCTGACGCAACTCGGGCGTGAGGCTCGACCACAGCCGAGGGTGCGCCTCGACGAGCCTCACGATGTCGGTGAAGTCCTTCGCCTGCTTGCTCTGGCGGCGGGTGGGCTCCGACCAAGCCTTGAGTTCCCCGGCCAGCGTGTCGTCGAGCGACGCGACTCGCATCAGGATCCGATGCACGTCGGCAGGCACCGACCGGCCGGGAAACTCGCGATAAAAATCCTCGGTCGAAAGCTGGATCGAGACCGCGGACCGGGCCTTGAGGTTCACCGACCAGTCGAACCGCTCGCTCGTGAACCCGGCTTCCTCGAGCATCCGCACGACTCGCTCCACTGCATCGAGCGCGATCACGAGATCGACGTCGCGGGTGACCATCTGCTGCTCGGCCCAGTGATTGACGGCCACGCTGCCGATGCAGCACCAGGGCACGTCCGCCCGTTCCAAGCAATCGACCAGCCGCATCACGTCATCGGTGCCACCCGATGTCTGCCAGTCGAAGAACTGTTTGCCGGTCATGGGGAGAGCGCCGCCCCGCCGGGAGCGAGTCAGCCTCCGGCGAGAAAGTATACGGAACGGGAGGATCGGCCCGGCCCCGCGCGGGGAGCGTCGGCCGTGGGTGCCGGGGCTGACACCCACTGCCTGCGCCTAGCCCGGGCTACCCGGAGAGCCGTTGGTGGCCGTCGAACCGGAGCCGGTCGCGGTGGCAACGCCACCGGTGCCGCCTGAGCCACCCGTAGCGCCGCCATTGCCGCCATCGCCGCCGGTGGTCGTGGTGTTCGCGCCGGTGGAGTTCGCGTCGCCGCCAGCGCCACCGTCGCCGCCGTTTCCGGCTGTACCGGCGCCGCCCGCTCCACCGACACCACCGAGGATGGTGACGCCGCCGGGACTCGTCGCATCACCGCCGGCGCCGCCGTTCCCGCCGGCGTCGGAGGTCGATGCGCCGCCGCTACCGCCGGCACCGCCGGTGGCGTTGCCGCTGGTGGTCGCCGCGGTGGCTTGGGTGGTGCCATCTCCGCCGGCACCGCCGGCGCCACCGGCACCGGCACCGCCCACGCCGCCGTTCCCGCCCGCGCCGCCGCGAACAGCACCTGCCGTACTGATCGCGTCACCGCCGTCGCCAGCGACTCCACCTGTGGCTCCGCCGGCACCGCCCGCCCCGCCGGCGCCGCCTCTCGCCGTATTGATGTTGGTGGTCGACGTTCCGCCGTCTCCGCCGGAGCCACCATCGCCGTTGACTGAATCGCCGCCTTGGCCGCCGGCCCCGGCAGTGGCAGTCTGGGTTGCGCCGACGGTCGAAATTGACGCGCCGCCATTGCCGCCGGCTCCACCGTTACCGGATATCGACGCCCCGCCGGCGCCGCCGGCACCCCCATCGGCATCGTCTGTCGCCGTCGCCGCACCGCCGTTACCCCCGGCGCCTCCATCGCCTGTGCCGCCGTTACCGCCGGCGCCGCCGCCGGCATCGCCTCCTGCGATGGTGAACGACTGAGTGCCGCTTCCACCGTTGCCGC
>CAMCPF010000112.1 GCA_945876515.1 Candidatus Kuenenia stuttgartensis | reverse complement strand
GGCGGCTTCGGGGGGAGCCTGTTGGGCCGGCATCTTGCCGTCACGCCCCGCTGCCGGGAGGCGGCGGTGATTGCCGCCGCGTATGTCGTCCATTCGGCGATCGACGTCAGCGACGGGCTCTCGCTCGACGTCGCCCGGATGATGACGGCCAGCGCCGCCGCCGCCGTCCTCGATCTCGATGCCGTGCCGATCCACGCCGACGCGGTGGAGATGGCATCCCGGCCGGGCGACGGCCGCTCACCGCTCGAGCACGCGCTGGGCGACGGGGAAGATTTTGAGCTGGTGTTGGCGATGCCGCCGGAGGAGGCCCGCCGGCTCGTGGCGGAAGCGGGCCGGCCGCCGCTCGAGACGCCCTTCACGATCATCGGCGAGGTCGTTGCGGGCGCGGGCTTGTTCGCACGCTCGGAGGACGGCGGCCGTCGGCCGCTCCGGCCGCAGGGCTATCAGCATGACCTCGCCGACTGAGTCCGCCCCCGTGGCCACCGCCGCGGTCGCGGTCGGCGATGAGTCGGCTTTGCGCCGGCTGGCCGCCCGGCTGGCGGCCGTGCTGCCAGGCCGTTCGTTCCTGACGCTCAGTGGCGACCTCGGGGCCGGCAAGACCACCTTCGTGAAGGCGCTGGCGGCGGCCGTGGGGATCGACCCAACCGACGTGACGAGCCCGACCTTCGGTCTGATTCACGTTCACGAGCCGCCGGCCGCGATTGGTGGGCCCGAAGCGTCGGGCGGCCCCGCGCGTCTCGTGCATGCCGACATGTATCGGCTCACCGATCCGAGCGAGCTCCCGGAGACCGGCTGGGGCGACGCGATCGCCGGCGATGCGTGGGTGCTCGTCGAGTGGCCCGAGCGGATCGTCGCGGCCCTGCCCGCCGAACGGATCGACGTCGCGATCGAGATCACCGCGCCGACCGCCCGCGTGCTCACGTTCACGGGCCGCGGCGCGGCGGCCGCCGCCATCGTGGGGCGGTTGGCAACTGGGTGAGCCTCTGCGCCGGCTCGGGGTTGCCCGTGCCATCTCGCTGGACGCTTGCTCCGGGCATCCTGCCCTCCGCATCGCTCGATGCTGGCCTCGCTTCGGCATCCAGCCTACGCTCGGCCAGCAACGCCGCTCGATTGTCACGGGCAACCCCTCGCGTTGCCCTGCAAGAGCATTGAGACAGTCAGACGATTCCTTTTCCGCTCGCTATCATGCCTCCCATGAGACTCGTCCCGGCCACCTCGCTGCTTGCGATCATCGACGTGCAGGAGCGACTGCTCGCCGTCATGACTGACGCTGAGCGGGTCGTGGCCCGGTGCCGGCGGCTGGCCGAGGCGGCGCGGCTGCTCGGGGTGCGGGCCGTGCTTACAGAGCAGTATCCGCAGGGGCTGGGAGCCACGCCCGCGGAGTTGGCGGCGGCGCTGCCGCCGGCGGCGCCGAAGCTGACGTTCAGCTGCTCGGGCTGTCATGCCTTCGACGCGGCCGTCGCATCAGGGGTGAGCGCGGTCGTGCTCGCGGGTCTCGAGACGCACGTTTGCGTGACCCAGACCGCCCTCGACCTGGCGGCCGCAGGAGTCACCGTTTTCGTGGCCGTGGATGCGGTCGCCTCGCGAAACGACCTCGATCATGCGACCGCCCTGCGGCGGCTCGAGGCGGCGGGCGTGATCCTGACGACCAGCGAGGCCGTGCTCTTCGAGTGGTGCCGCACCGCCGAGCACCCGCAGTTTCAGGCGATTCGCCGCCTGGTGCGGTGAGCGGACCGCTCGATCGCTGCTCAACATCGCTGCTCAGGGGGCGGGGATGACGGCGGCGGGAGCGTCGCGACGCGGCTGGGCGAGCAGGTCGATCTCACCGCCGGGCTTCGCCTCACCGGCGAGACCGCGGAGCCGGGCCACCTTCATCGCGGCCGTCGGCTCGCCGGGGGCCTCGCGGCCGGGCGCGGAGCCGAAGTGGATCACGAAGTCGCCCTCGCCCGCGAGATCCCAGGTCCGCGATCGGGCCTCGCCGACCGGCCGCATCTCGGTGAGTCCGAGCGACCGCCATTCCGGGCCAATCACGGCGGCGACCGCTGCGCCTTCCTCGACGGCTGGGTCGCCCCAGGGGAAACCGGCTGCTCCCCTCGGGCCGCTCGTGATCCCGGAGAGTTTGGGATAGCGGGTGGCCGACTCCTCGGCGAAGCCGTCGGGCGGTAGCACGATCCCCTCGGCATCGACAGCGAGCAGGCCGCCCGGCACTCGCACCATCGCCACCGGCTCCCGGCAGCGGATCTCCACGACCGCGCCGGCCGGATGCCGGAGCGTGACCCGCACCACCTCGCGGACCCAGGGATGGATGTCGAAGGCCCGCGCGAGGCGGCGGGCGAGTTCCGGGTCGTCGAGCGGGAGTCCGCCGTCGAGGCTCGCATCGCGGAGCGCCTCGGCCTTGATATCTGGTTTCACCCAGTCGGCCTGCCCGACCAGTTCCACGTCGGCCGGCGTGAGGATAGCCCCGCGGTGGGCCCGGGCCCGATCTCCATACTCCCGCCAGAGCAGCCATCCTGCGGCTGCAGCCGCGACGGCGACCGCAACGGCGGCGAGACCGGATCGGTGGTCGGTCAGGAACGCCCCGAGGCCCGACCGGGGCGGCGCGGGGGGCGGTTCGGTTGTGGCCGGGCGGCGGCGGGGCTGGAACGCGGTCATGGGTGGGGGCGGCCCGCGGCCAGGGTCACCAGACCTGGATCAGCGGCGTGAGCTCCACGCCGAGCCGCTGCCGCACGCGATCGCGGACCATTTCCACGAGGCTCCGCACATCGTCGCTGGTGCACCGCGGCCCGGCCACGAGGAAGTTGGCATGGGGCGGGTAGACCGTGGCCTCGCCGCTGCGGAGCTCACGGCCGCCGGCCTGCGAGATCAAGGCCTCGGCGGTCGTGCCCAGCGGATCCTTGAACATCATCGCCACGGTGCGCGTGCCGCTCGGCTGGGTGCCGCGGCCGAGGATCCACTGCTTCTGCATCCGCTTGGTGAGCAGGCCCGCGTCGTCGGGGTCGAGCTCCAACCGGCAGGCAATCACGATGCAGTCGTCGAGGTTGCTCCAGCGCGACTCGAAGGCCAGCCGGCTGCGGTCGCGGACCTCCACGGTGCCGTCGCCGAGCATCACGGTCACGTCGCGAACCCGCTGGCCGATGTCGCCGCCGTGGCCCCCCGCGTTGCCGACGACCGCACCGCCGATCGTGCCGGGCACGTCCACGAGCATCTCCAGGCCGGCCAGCCCGGCCTGCACCGCGGCGGAGACCACGTGAACGAGTTTTGCCCCGGCCCCGGCCTGGCAGATGGTTTCCTGCACGGCGATCGCGCAGAACGGCGCCGCGGAAAGCCGCACCACCATGCCCGGATAGCCGCCGGCCGGCACGAGCACGTTGGAGCCGCCGCCGACCACCCGCAGCGGGATCGCCCGCTCGCGGCAGCGGGCCACCACGCGGGCCAGGGCCTCGACGTCCACCGGCTCGAAAAAATAAGCGGCCGATCCGCCTACGCCCAGCCAGGTGTGGTGGGCGAGCGGCTCGCCGGGCGACACGGCCACGCCCAGATCGTCGAACGGCGTGGCGAGGGGCGCGGACGTCTCGGAGGCCGGGGTCGGGTGCTTGGTCATCGGGACACGGTGCCGCTCTGGAGCGTGCTGCGAACGAATGGGAGGCCGGCTTGCACCGACTCACGCCAGGATTGTGCCTCACCGCGGCCGTGGGCGTCCATGCCGCATCCCGGGAGGGGGCCGCCGCTCGGATGCGGGCGATGCTCAGGCTGCCCGTCGGTCGGCCGGGGCGGGCGCCTGCGCGATCTGCAGCCAAGCGCGAACGAGCATCGCCAGCGGAAACCGCCCGGCCGGGGCCGGCGGCCTCGTGCCGGACCGGCCCACGCCGCCCAGCACCAGCCCGCAGTCGTCGGGCCCGAGGGACTCGAGCAGGCGGTCGATCCGGGCGTAGGCGGCCACATCGGCGTCGGCCGGGTCGTCGGCCAGGACCGTCGCCGGGGCGACGATGCAGCCGTCGCAGTGACGGGCCACGAGCGGACCGAAGCGCCCGCCTCCGATTCGTTCCACGAGCGGTTCTTCTGCGATCACCACCAGCCGTCCACGGGTCAGCCGGCGCAGACTCGCGAGGGTCGTGGCCAGGGCATGGCCGCTAGTCGGAGCATCGAGGAAGAGCGCCGCATCCTGCCCCACGTCGAGCCGCTCGACGCGGCCGGGAACGCCACCGGCCGACTCGATCCCCCTGAGCGCCACCTCGAGCGGAATCCCGTAACGACCGGCGACCGCGGCGGCGAGCAGGCTGTCACGCACGAACGACACGACGGGCGTGCCAAGCGTGAGTGGCGCCAGTTGCCCACCGGACGAGACGAGCACCGTCCGTCCAAAGAGATTTCCCTCGACTGCCGCCGCCTGCATGTCGCAGGTGTCAGCCAGGCCGGCGGTCACCACGTGGCAGCCGGCGGGCAACCGCTGCTCGAGCCGCTCGCGAGCCGTGGCATCGCAGCCCGTGACCAGCACGCCACCCGGCTGAAGTGCAGCCACCGCCGTGGCTGGAGCACCAGGAGCCCGCCGCCGTGAGCCGCGGGCGGCGAGCCGGCCGGTCACGTCGTTGGTCACGACGAGCGTGTCGAGCTCGACATCGGCGAGCAGATCGTGCGCGAGCATCGCGCTGGACACCTCGACCACCGCGTGGGAGCAGCCGGCTTCGGCCAACTGTCCGAGCCAGGCCGCCAGTCCGAGCCGCGAGCCGTAGGTGGAGGCCACGGGCTGACGATCGCCCGGGGCGAGACAGCCCAGATCGGAGAGCACGCCCACCTCGTGACCCGCCTCGGCCAGCGCTGCGGCCGCGAGCCAACTGGTGGTCGTCTTGCCGCTGGTGCCGGTGATGCCGATCACCCGCATCGATCTGATCGTCGGACGAAGAACCAAACGTTCCCGCTGCATGCCATGGCCTCCTGCCTCATCGGGCGGGCTCGTCCTTGAGCACCACCGCGACGCGATTCTCGACCGTCGAGCGGACCGGTCAATCCCAAACCGCCGGCCATCGCTCGGAGCGGCTCGTTCACCTTCCCAATCCCCTCGCCCGGGCCCGCAGTCATCCCGTCGTGCCACGTCGCTGGCGGCAGGACTACCGTCAGGGCGTGACGACAACATCGCCCCCCGCCGCCTGCAGCCCCGCCCGCGTGCTCTGGGTGGGCACGAGCGCGGCGGCTGATCTAAAGCTCGCGCGCGACTGGGTCGGCCGGATGGCCGAGGTCCATGACGTCGCCTCGCCGGCGGCGGCCGTCGCCGGCCCGCCGCCGGCTTTCGCAGAGCGTTCGCCGGCTGTCGTGCTCGTGGCCGTCGCCGCGCCGGGCCAGTGGTCGCTGTCCGACCTCGTACCCGTGGCGATTCGCTGGCCGCTGGCCCCGATGGTGGCGGTGGGCGGTGTGCTCGCCGACGGCCGCCGCCGCAGCGGGCCGCCGCTGCCTGGGATCGAGGAGGTGCCCTGGCACGACCTGCCAGGTCGGCTGGCCGCATGGCTTGCCGATCGGGATGCCGGCCGGGCCGGCACGCTCGGCATGCCGGCCACCGCCAGGCGTGAGCATCGTTTTCTGGAGGCGGGCCACACCCTCGGGCACGACCGTGGTCCGGTGGTGGCCCTGGCCGCGGCCAACGGCGGCGACCTTGACGGGCTTGTGGATCTGGCGCGGGCCGCCGGGGCGGCCGTTGGCCGCCGCAGCCGAGGGCGGCCTCCGCTGGATGAGCAGGCGCCGGTGCTCGTCTGGGACGTGGGACGGCTCGATGCCGACCAACTGGCATGGCTGCGGATGCTGGCGGCCAATCGGCCGGGGCTGCGGATCATCCTGCTCGAGTCATTTCCCCGGCCCGACACCGCCGCCGTCGCCCTGCAGGCCGGGGCGGCGGCCGTGCTGGGCCGGCCCGTCTCTGCCGAGACGCTGGCGGGGACGTTCCGCTGGGTGGCTGCTCCGAGTGGGCTTTCGGCCGGGCAGGCCGCCAGCTAGCATCCCGCCCCGCGAGCTGGACCCACGGAGGCTTCCGCCCCGTCTGCACCCCGGCTGAAGACGGAGCATCGAGTGAGCCGCTACGTGTCGTGCGTCGTGCCCCTGGTCTTCTTGGTGGCGGGCTGCGCGCATCTGGCGACCACGGCCACCTGGGATGGCGGCCTGCCGCGGGGCGTGCTGGGTGGAGAGGGCTGGTCCAAGGCCGCCGGCCTGCCGGGGCGGACCGAACTCCAGGCCGGCCAACTCGTGATCCACGCCGACTTCCCGCTCGCGGGGCAGCACCGGCTGGTGCGGGAACTCGAGGGCATGCGGGCCGAGGTGAGCCAGGAACTCGGGCTGCCGATCTCCGACGAGCCCGTGCACCTCTACCTGTTCGAGAATCCCGACCGCTACGAGGCGTTCGTGGCGGCGCGGTTCCCGAACTTCCCCGCCCGGCGAGCGTTTTTCGTCGAGACCGACACCACGCTGTCGGTGTTCGCGGCCTGGCAGGATCGGGTGGCCGAGGACCTGCGGCACGAGACCACTCACGGCTACGTCCACGCGGTCGTGCCCGCCGTGCCCCTCTGGCTCGACGAGGGAATCGCGGAATACTTCGAACTGCCGCAGAGCGTGCAGGGGCGGCACGAGCCACACCTCGCCCACCTCTCGGGCCGGTTGATCGAGGGCACGTGGCGGCCCGATCTGGACCGGATGGAGGCGCTCGCGGCGGCGGGCGACATGTCACAGGATCACTACGCGGAGGGCTGGTGCTGGGTGCACTGGCTGCTGGCCGACCCCCGGAGGCGGGCCATCCTCCAGGATTACCTGGCCGACCTCCGACGCGACCCGGCCACCGCGCCGCTCTCGGTGCGGCTGCGGCAGGCGGGGCTCGGCGACGTCGTCGCCGCTGTTCGGGGCCACGTCGAGGCGATGACGGCGCGGGATGCTCCGGGCTGAGCCGCGCCGTGCGAGAGCGTCGGGAATGCAGGCGCCGGTCAGCGTTGAAACACGGTGCCGTGATCGGTGGTCTGGAAGCCGAGCTTCGAGAACAGGTGGAGAGCCGCCGGGTTGTCGTTGACCACGTGGGTCTCGACCACCGAGGTGCCCTCGGCTGCAAGGTCGTGGAGCGCCTCGGCCACCAAATAGCTGGCGAGTCCCTGGCGCCGCCGCTCCCCTTCGATGTCAATCCGCAGCAGGCCGGTCATTGCCAGACCCCAACTCCTGGCCAGCGGCTCAACGTCCCAGAACGCCGCGCTGCCGAGCAGGACCTCCGCCTCGCCGCGGAGTTCGTAGCGGCGCAGGGCAATCCCGGTGGTGGTGGCGGCCTCCCACCAGGTGCGGCGGGCGGGCTCGTCGATCACCCGCAGCGTGGTCGCCCGGCGGATCGCCACCTGGAGGCGGTTGACCGGGGGCCGAAAGCCGGCGAGCGGCCGGCGCAGCACCGCGATCCGCGCCGCCTCGGTGTAGCCGGCGCGGCGGAAGACCTCCTGCATGGCGGGCGAGGAGTCGAGGATTCCTGGCAGGTCGCTGCCGCCATACAGCCCCAGGTAATACCCCCCGAGGTCGGGCGTGCTGCCGCCGAGGATCGTGGCGGCGCCCCGCTGCCGCAGGTGGGCCTCGCTGCGGGCGAGCAGTTCGTCCTCGATTTCGCGACGGTGCTCGTGGGGCGGCACCACGACCAAGAGCGTCGTACCGATCGCCGTGTCGAGGGCGGCGCGGTCGGCATCGGGGCCGAAGGCCGCGTGGGCGAAGCCGACGATGCGGTCGCCGTCGCGGGCCACCAGGAGGCCGTGGCGGTCGAAGTAGGGCTTGGAGAAGACGGCGGCCTCGAGCGCCGCGGAAGTCATCGGCTGAAGGGCGGCCGGGCCGAGGTCGGCCCCGCGCCAGGCGTCGGCGATCCGGGGCGGGTCGTCGTTGCGGAAGCAGTCGAAGGTGATCATGGATTCTCCCGTCCGCCTGCCGTTGCCGCAGCGGCATCGGTGGCCGGGCCACCGTCCGGAAGGATCCGCACCTCGACTAGCCCGTCCCGGACCCGCACCTCGTGGATGGGCTGGCGGATGGTCGGCGAGATCTGGTGGCGACCAGTCGTCACGTCGAACTGCCAGCCGTGCCACGGGCAGGTGAGGATGGTGCCGCAGAGGCGGCCGGTGCCCAGCGGCCCGCCCTGGTGCGGGCAGAGGCCGTCGAGGGCGTGCAGCGTGCCCTCGACGTTGGCCAGCGCCACCATCCGGTTGCCGGCGACCCGCTCGATGCTCGCGCCGGGCGGGCACTCCTCGATCCGAGCAATCGCGATCCAGTCGGCCATGAAAGCGTGACGGTCGGCGGGGATGCCGCCGCGACCCTCACGCAGCGGGCCGCGACACTCTAGCCTTTCGGGGCTGGTCCCGCCATCGGCGGTGCACCCACCAGTATTGGGCCGGTTCCCGCCGGATCGCGTCTTCGAGCAGCGTGGTGTACCACTGGGAGAGCGACTGGAGGTCGGCCGTCTCGGGCATTCCCCGGGCAGGGTCGGCCGTGCCCTCGAGGCGG
>CAMCPF010000111.1 GCA_945876515.1 Candidatus Kuenenia stuttgartensis | reverse complement strand
CGACCGACCCCGATGACCGGCGACTGGTCGAGGCCTGCCTGGCAGGCACGCCAGGGGCGTGGGGCGAGTTCCTCGACCGGTTCGGGCCGCTCCTGGCCCACGTGGCCGGGCGGACGGCCGCTCGGCGGCACACCCCCCTGACGGCCTCCGACCGCGAAGACGCCGTCGCGGAAATCGTGGCCGAGTGCCTGCGGGACGACGCGACCGTGCTCCGCAAGTTCGCCGGACGCTCGAGTCTGGCGACCTATCTGAGCGTGATCGCCCGCCGCGTGACGGTGCGGCGGATCGTGCGGGAGCTCGAAAGCTTTCGTCTGGCCCCGGGCGGGGAGCCGATCGAGCCCTCGGCCCCGGCTGGCGACTTGCCCGAGCGGATCGAGGATCGGGACCAGGTCGAATCGCTGCTCGACCGCCTCGGCGACGAGGAGGCGCAGTTGGTGCGGCTCCATCACCTCGAGGGCCGCAGCTACGGCGAGATCAGCCGGCACACCGGGCTGCCGCTCGGCTCGATCGGCCCCGCGCTCTCCCGGGCCCGCGCGAAGTTGCGCGGCATGATGGAGGATTCGTCGGAGCCGGGCTATCGCGGCGGGCCGATCACGACCGACGGATCCGCCAGATCGACCGGCTCGTAGCCTGGATAGGCCGGCATCTGCCAGAGCTGGGCCGGGTCGGGGCTCGGCCCGTTGACCGTGATCGTCGTGAGCTCGAGCTTGAAATCGATGCCCGACGCCGGCCATGAGATCTCGACGAGGTGCGGCAGTGCCGCGCCCGACGCCGCGTCGACCCGATAGCGCGTGGTGCGGACGCTCGCCAGCCGCTCTCCGGCCGGCGTGAACAGGTGCTGCTCGGCAACCAGGCCGGTGGTGCCGTCGAGGATCGTGGACTTCACCACCGGCTCGCCCCCCGAGTCGAGCCGGCTGCGGATCTCGAGCCGGCCGTCGGGCAGCGGGAACGGGCCTTCATGGGAATCGTCGGGGCGGAAGTTCACGAGGCCGAGCAGTTCGGGCATCCAGTCGGCCCGGATCGGCAGCAGCCGGCGGGCCTGCGACTGAGCGTATTGATCATGGCGGCAGAAGGCGGTGATCGGCGGCTGATGCTGCCGCAGCCAGATCCAGAACAGGTCGTCGTTGCTGCCGATGTCGAGCTCAGGACCGGTGATCGACGTCTGGGCCTGGAGCCGGAAGCGGCGGGGCGGCTCGCAGGCCAGGCGGGCCGAGAGCCGGGGCACGCCCGGCACGACGAGCACCGCCTGCGTAGCCGTGGCGCTCCGCACCCGCGAGGTGTTGTCGTGGACCGCGGCCACCACCTGCTCGAGCGAGGCCTGGGGCGGGAGCGCGCGGGGCAACGGCATCATCCCGACCTGGTAGCCGCGCAGCACCTGCGGGCAGGAGGCTCCGCTGGAGGCCACCACCGCCACGAGCAGCAGGAGCACGACCCAGCGCGAACTGGCGGCGCCGTCATGCCTCTGGGATGTCTCGCTCATGCCGCCTCCCCCGACCACAGCAGGGCGGTGAGCCGCGCAGCCACCCCGGGATCGGCGGCCTCCTCGGCCCGCACGGGCCGCAGCCGGTAGTCGCGGTCGCGGCGGCGGCAGGAGAACACCACCGCACCATCGGTCGCTTCCGGATCGGCGTCAGCCCCCTCGATCCGCAACACCCGGCGGCGCACGAGTTGCAGCGCGAGCAGATAGCGGACCGCATCGTCGGCGGGGTTGTCGTCGAGCGCTTCGAGCGCGTCGAGCAGGATCTCGACCGGTGCGAGCGCGGGCCCGGTGTCGGCGGCCGCCCCGTGCCGCGCCCGCCACCACGCGACCGTGTTGGGAGGCGGACCGTCCCAGGCTTCAGCCGCGACATCGAGCCGTTCGAGGCCCTCCCCGCCGCGGATGAGCGCCGAAAAAAACTCCTCGCCGACGGCGAAGCCACGGCCGCTGCGGCCGCAGACGGGGTGCGGGCGATGGAGCTTGTAGTCCATGGCGAGCCAGCGACGGGAGGCGATGAATCGGGACCCTGGGCCCCGCTTCGGGAAGGAATGCCGGCCGAGACATATAGGGACGCCAGCGGGCTGCCACAACCCGCGTCGGAGCCAAGGCGTTCGGGCCGGCCGGGTCTTCAGGCAGGCTCGGCAGGCTGGGCAGCCCTGGCGACGACGAGCTCGGCGACGTCCTCCATGCCGCTGCCGTCGTGCTGCCCCACGACCTGGTCCGCGACGGCCTGCAACTCCGGTCGGCCGTTGCCCATCGCCAAGCCCAGCCCCGCGGCCCGCACCATCGGCAGGTCGTTGACGTCGTCGCCGACGGCGCAGATTTCCTCGGCGGCGATGCCCCAGGCCGCCGCCAGCGCCGTCACGCCCGTCCACTTCGTGACGCCGACCGGCGCGATCTCGCAGAGCCACTCGCGATACCGCGGGCTGCGGATCGTGTGCACCGAGAGTTGCACCGGGAACCGCTCCGCGAGTTCGGCCTCGAGGGCCTGCATCGGCTCCTGCGGCCCCATCGCGAAGCCAGCGAAGGCGTCGCCCGGCGGCGCTCGGTCGAGATCCGGCGTCACGCGGGCCAGGTCGCGGTTGCGGGCCAGG
Source organism: Candidatus Kuenenia stuttgartensis (assembly GCA_945876515.1). GTDB lineage: Bacteria > Planctomycetota > Planctomycetia > Pirellulales > UBA1268 > QWPN01. The sequence continues at coordinate 5,921 of CAMCPF010000111.1, read as the reverse complement.
TATTCGCCGAAGCCTCCGCCCCCCGCCTCGGCCCCGGCCAGACTCCGGCAGTGGAAGTCGAACCCCTCGGCGAAGCTGTCGGTGTAGACCACCGGCTCGTGGCCCCGGGCCGCGATCAGGGCGAGCACCTCGGGCAGCACGCCGGCCGCGAATGCAGCGCGGTGGAGTGTGGCATGGTCGCCGGGCCGCTTGACGAGCGCGCCCGACGCGGTCACCAGCGGCTCGCCGAGCCCGAGCCGCTCGGCCACCGGCAAGGCATCGCGGTAGCGGCGGCCGGTGGCCAGCATCACCCGCACGCCCGCGGCCCGCACGCGGGCGATCGCCCGGCAGGTGGCGTCGGTCACCTCGTGGCGACTGTTGGTGACGGTGCCATCCACGTCGAGCGCGAGCAGTTTGATCCGGGGAGCGGGAGATGGGAGCGTCATGCCGCGTATGGTACACCTGAAGGCATGAGTGACGCCGAGCCCGGCAGCAACGACCTTCCCTACACGGCGGTGGCCCGCGTGGGCGAGATCCCGGCCGGCGAGGGCCGCACCTACGAGGTGGCCGGCCGGCTCGTGGCCGTGTTCTTCGACGGCGCCGGCTACCACGCGCTGGACGACCTCTGCCCACACATGGGCGCCTCGCTCGGCTCGGGCCCCCTCGTGGACGGCGTGGTGACCTGCCCCTGGCACGCCTGGCGGTTTCGCACCTGCGACGGCGCCTGGTGCGACAACGAGAAGCTCAAGGTAGCCGTCTTCCCCGTGCGGGTCGTGGACGGCACGATCGAAGTCGCGGTGGCCTAGCACAGGTCGCTGGCTCAACCTGGCCGCGATCCGCATTCGTCGTGGGCCTCGTAGCCCAACGATCAGGCCGGGGCGAAGGGGTCGCGTCGGCGACGACGCTACTCGAGCGTGAGCTTCCCGCCCGGCTTCAGGACGTGGGGCTCGGCGAGCTTCGCCTGCTTGACGCGCGCGGCCCAGGCGGCGGCGTCTTGGGCGATCGGCGGCCAGGTGTCGTAGTGGCAGGGCAAGACGGCCTTGGGCTGCAACAGCTCGATCGCTTCGAGCGAGTTGGCCGGCCCCATCGTGAACAGGTCGCCGATCGGGAGGACGGCCAAATCGAGGCCGCGGCCGCCGCGGGGCCGGCCGATGCGGGCCATGTCGGAGAACACGCCCGTGTCGCCCGCGAGGTAGATCCGCTTGCCGCCGATGTCGAGCAGCCAGCCGGCCGGGTTGCCGCCGTAGCTGCCGTCGGGGAGGCTCGACGAGTGGAAGGCGATTTCCATCGTCGCGGTGCCGCCGGGCACGGCGACCGTGCCGCCGTGGTTCATGGGCTGAAGATTGGCCACGCCCTGCGCGCCCAGCCAGTTGGCGATCTCGAAGCCGCAGCAGACCTTCGCCCCGGTCCGCTTGGCGATGGCCGCGGCGTCGGCCACGTGGTCGAAGTGGCCGTGGGTCAGCAGGATCAGGTCGCAGGTGACGTCGGCAGCCTTCAGGCTCGCGGTCGGGCACTCGTCGAAGAAGGGGTCGACGAGGATGGTGCCTGCGCCCGTGTCGATGAGAAACGTCGCGTGGCCGGTCCAGGTGAGCGTGACGGGCATCAGGAAAACCTCCGCTGGGGATTCGAGGACGGTTCAGGCGGCGGAACTATACCGCAGCAGCTCCCGCTCCACCGCGGCCGAGAGGATCAGGAGCTGCAGCAGCTGCCCGATCGCATGCTCGTCCACCCGCGGCAGGCCGATCGTGGCAGGTTCCGCCGGCGGCGGGTCGATGATCGGGTCGCGCCGCGGCTCGCCCGAACCGATCCTGGTGACCAGGGTGGCCACGCCCGGCGCGGTCGGCCGCACGGCCGCGTGCCAATCGCCCAGCGTCGCCACCCAGGCTTCCGCGCCGACGAACAGCCGCCCGGCCGCCCGGCCGGAGCGGGCCGCCTCGGAGGCGATCGCCCCGTCGACCACCGCCGGATTCTCGGCGAGCGGCGCCTCGGCGAACCGGCGGAGCATCGCCGCGGCCCCCTTGAGCAGGTGCACCACATCGATGCCCGCGACCGCCGCCGGCAGGAGCCCACCCGCGGTGAACACGCCGACGGTCGAGCCGAGCTCCGCTTCCGCGGTGAACCGCAGCGGGCAGCCCAGTCGCTCCGCGAGCCCGGCGGCATCACCCGGGGCCGCTGCGATCGGCACGACGCGTTCCGCGAGCCGTGCCTGCTCGCCACCAACCGTGGCGGACAGCCGCTCGAGCAGGATCGCCTCGACCTGCCTCTGCCGGGGGTCGTCGGGCAGCGCGACCGGCATGATGGCCCACCGGTCGAGCAAGTCGTCGGCCCGTGGACCGCCCGGGGGCGCGACCACGTCGCAGAGCCCCTGAAGCACATCGTTGCCAGCGAGGCCGTCGAGCCAGGAGAGCCGCGGGCGGCCCCCCCGCTCGCCGCGGGGCAACTGGTCGCGAAACGGATGGCAGCACGAGGCCGCCAAGAGCCGCGTCGCCGGACCGATCGAGCCGCCCGCCAGGATCACCAGCCGATCGACGGCCTCGCGGATCCGCCGGGCCGCCGTCAGGATCGCGAACAGCCGGCTCTGCGGGCGGCGGGTGTCGTATTCCTCGAGCATGGTGGGGGCCAGGCCGAGGTCACCGGGTGCGGCCACCAGCCGATCGCGGATCACCGCCAGCCGGTCGGCGAGCGGGCCGGGACTCCAGCCGCCGCCGTCGTAGGCCAGCGGATCCTCGGGGGGACGGGGACGCAGCACGCTCATGGGCCGAGGTCCGAAAACGCGAGGAGACGGGAAGCACGGGCATGGGCCACGGCGAATCGCGGCCGACGCTACGATACCTGCCCTGGGATGATCATCCCGCTGTGATTTCCCCCGCCACCATCCCGCCTCAAGTCGCCCCCGAGGAGCACCGCCGCCGTGATCGAACACGACCTGGTCCGCGAACTGGCTGAGAAGAACGCCTCCAAGATCGTGATGCTCGTGGCCGACGGCCTGGGCGGCTTGCCGCTGGAGCCGGGGGGAAAGACCGAGCTGGAATCGGCCGCCACGCCCAACCTCGACCGGCTCGCGGCCCGGGGCACGAGCGGATCGAGCGTGCCGGTGCTGCCGGGGATCACGCCCGGCTCGGGGCCCGGGCACCTGGGGCTCTTTGGCTACGACCCGCTCGAGTTCAAAATCGGCCGGGGGGCGCTCGAGGCGACCGGCATCGGCTTCGAGCTCGGCCCCGACGACGTGGCGGCGCGAGGCAACTTCTGCACGCTCGACGTCGCCGGAAAGATCAGCGACCGCCGCGCCGGGCGGATTCCCTCGGAGGAGAGCTTCGCGGTGGTGGAGCGGCTCCAGGCAGTGAAGATCCCCGGCGTGGAGACCTTCGTGCGGCCAGTGAAGGAGCACCGGTTCGTCGTGGTCTGGCGGGGCCCGGGCCTCTCGGGCGCCGTCGCCGACACCGACCCGCAGGCCACCGGCGTGCAGCCGCTCGACCCGCAGCCGCTCGACGCCGCGGCGGCGAAGACGGCCCAGGTGGCCGCCGAGTTCGTGAAGCAGGCGCGGGCGATCCTGGCCGACGAGCCGAAGGCCAACGGGATGGTGCTCCGGGGCTTCGCAAGCCGCCCCGCCCTGCCCTCCTACGAGGACCTCTACGGCCTGAGGGCGGCGGCGATCGCCGTCTATCCGATGTACAAGGGGTTGGCCCGGCTGGCCGGCATGACGCTCGTGGGCGAGGCCAAGTCGCTCGCGGAGCAGCTCGACGTGCTGGCGGATTGCTGGAACGACTACGACTTCTTCTTTCTCCACTTCAAGTACACCGATTCGACCGGCGAAGACGGTGCGTTCGAGCAGAAGGTGAAGCGGATCGAGGAACTCGACGCGGCGATCCCGCGAATCGAGGCCCTGAAGCCCGACGTGCTGATCGTGACCGGCGACCACTCGACGCCGAGCCTGCTGCAAAGCCACTCCTGGCACCCGGTGCCCACGCTGCTGGTGGCCAAGACCTGTCGGCCCGACGGCCTCGCGACCTTCTCCGAGCGGGACTGCCTGCGGGGCGGCTTCGGAATCTTCCCCGCCAAGCACCTGATGCTGCTGGCGCTGGCCCACGCTCAGCGACTGGGGAAGTACGGGGCGTGAGGCGGCCGTCGCGCGCACGATGGCGTCGGTGAAGTAGAGTCGTAGGGCGGCTGGCCACGATCCGGCCACGCCGCCCCGCCAGGACACACCCATGCCCGCCGCCGTCGAAGACGACCTCTTCCAAAGCTCGACGATGACCTTCGGCGAGCACCTGGAGGAGCTCCGCGGGTGCCTCGTGCGAGCCTCGGCGGGGCTGTTCATCGGCGTGCTGCTCGGCCTGGCGCTCGCCAAGCCGGTCGTGAAGCTCATCGAGGCGCCGCTCAAGCGGGCCCTCGGCGACTACTACTCGGAGCGGGCCCTCGACACGGCCCGCACCTGGACGGGCACGCCCCTGCCCTACTCCGAGGCCGAGATCCGCGACGCGATCGAGAACCGCGGCCTCACTTTCGAACTCCGGGAAGTGCACGCGGATCGGCTCCCCACCGGCCTCGCCCCGCCAGCCGGGCCGACGGCACCCGCCGCCGGCCAGTTCCCCGCCGACCAGCTCGTCCCGATCCTGCTCTGGCAGCCGCTTGCCCGCGACGCCCGCGTGAGCATCACCACGCTCAGCGCCCAGGAGGCCTTCGGGATCTACATCAAGGCCGCGCTGCTGGTGGGGATCGTGCTCGCGAGTCCCTGGATCTTCTGGCAGCTCTGGATGTTCGTGGCGGCCGGGCTCTACCCACACGAAAAGCGGCTGGTACACGTGTTCCTGCCGGTCAGCCTGGGGCTGTTTCTGGCGGGCGTCGTCATCGCCTTCTATCCGGTCTTGTACTACGTGCTGGATTACCTGCTGCAGTTCAATGAAAGCCTCGGCCTCGATCCCGATCCGCGAATCAGCGAGTGGATGAGCTTCGTGCTCGTGCTGCCGGTCGGCTTCGGACTCGGCTTCCAGCTGCCGCTGGTGATGCTGTTCCTTTCCAAGATCGGGATCTTCGACGCCGCCGCCTACGCCGCGCAGTGGCGGATGGCCGTGCTCGTGATCTGCGTCGTCTCCGCGCTCCTCACGCCCGCAGACCCCTACAGCATGATGTTTCTGGCGGCCCCGCTCTGCCTGCTCTACTTCGGGGGCGTGGCGGTCTGCCGCTGGTCGGCCGGCCGTGATGCCGCAGCCGAAAGCGGTCGTCAGCTGACGAAGGCCAGCCAGTAGAAGGTCACGCCCGTCACGGCGGTGGCGAAGAGATCGAGGGCGGCCAGCCGGGCCATGCGGCGGTGACGCGGCCCATGGCTCCCCGGCACCGGAGGGCTGGGAAACCGCCGCAGGGCCTCCCACACGACCCAGGTCCAGAGCACGAGCGTGCTGACGGCGAACACGAGATGGATGGCGAGCGACCAGAGCACGCCCGCCGGCCAGAACGGGCTGGTGGCCGCCCGCGGCTTCCAGTCGCTGAACAGGCGGATATCCACTTCGAAGACCACGATCGCGGCCAGCAACGCGGCCACGATCACGAGCTGGAGCGCCTTGTGCACCGCATACTTGCGGGCCCTGACGGCTGCGATGCTGAGGGCGAGCACCGGCAGCGTCGCCAGCAGGCCGACGAGCACGACGTCCATACCCAGCGAGGCCCGGGTGCCAAGAAACCCGTCGAAGCCCGACGGTGGCACCACGAACGCGCCGACTTCGGGGGCGGCGGGCGGCGGATCGTCGCTCAAATCGTCGCTCAAAGGGAGGGCCGTTTCAGGGGGTTGGTCGTGGCGGCGTTGGCCGGGCCGGGAAGTCTAGCAGTCTGCGCGTCCGCGGCCTGGAGAAACCGGCTAGGATCGGGAGCGGCGGCCGAGTGGCGAAACTGGCAGACGCACGGGACTTAAAATCCCGTGGAGAGCGATCTCCGTGCGGGTTCGATCC
>CAMCPF010000110.1 GCA_945876515.1 Candidatus Kuenenia stuttgartensis | reverse complement strand
CCAGCTCGACAGCGTCTGCGCCGGCCATCCCGAGCATCACCTGATCGCGGCGATCGAGACCACGACCGGGCCGCTCGGCCAGGGCTGCGGCAACTCGGTGGGGATGGCGATGGCGTCGAAGTGGCTGGCTGCCCACTACAACCGCCCCGGCCACGCGCTCTTCGACTACGACACCTACGTGCTCTGCAGCGACGGCGACCTGATGGAGGGCGTGGCCGCCGAGGCGGCCTCGCTCGCCGGTCACCTCGGGCTCGATAACCTCTGCTGGATCTACGACGACAATTCGATCACCATCGAGGGGGAGACGGAACTGGCCTTCAGCGAGGACGTGGGCAGGCGGTTCGAGGGGCTGGGCTGGCACGTCGTGCACGTCACCGACGCCAATGACACAGCCGCACTGAAACGGGCCCTCGACGCCTTCAGGGCCGAGACCAGGAAGCCCACGCTCGTGATCGTGAAGAGCGTGATCGGCTACGGGGCGCCGACCAAGGCCGGCTCCCATGCGTCGCACGGAGCGCCTTTGGGCCCCGACGAGATCAAGGGCGCCAAGCAGGCCTACGGCTGGCCGGCCGACGCCAGCTTCCTCGTGCCGCCCGAGGTGCCGGAGCGGTTCGCCGCCACGCTCGGTGACCGCGGGAGCAAGGCCCGCCGGGCGTGGGAGGGAACCCTCGAGTCATACCGCAAGGCCGATGCGGCCGCCGCCACCGAGGTGGATGAGTTTCTCGGAGGCAGGCTGCCGGCCGCCTGCGACGCGGCCATTCCGTTGTTCCCCGCCGACCCCAAGGGGCTCGCCAGCCGAGTCTCGTCGGGCAAGGTGATCGAGGCGATCAGCAGGGCGGTGCCCTGGTTTCTGGGAGGCTCCGCCGACCTCGCCCCCTCGACGATGACGCTCGTCAAAGATGCCGGCAGCTTCGGCCCTGGCAACTACGCCGGCCGCAACATGCACTTCGGGATCCGTGAGCACGGCATGGCCGCCGCCTGCAACGGGATGGCACTCTCCGGCCTGCGGCCCTACTGCGCGACGTTCTTCGTGTTCTTCGACTACCTGAAGCCCGCCCTACGGCTCTCGGCGCTCGGGGAGCTCGGAGTCATCTACGTGCTGACCCACGACTCGATCGGCCTCGGTGAGGACGGCCCCACCCATCAGCCGATCGAGCAACTGGCCAGCGCCCGGGCCGTGCCGGGGCTCTCCGTGTTCCGCCCGGCCGACGCCAACGAGGTGGCCGAGACCTACCGGGTCGTGATGAACCGGCCTCAGCGACCGGCGGTGATCGTGCTCTCACGACAAAACATGCCCACGCTCGACCGCACGGGCATGGGCCCCGCCTCGGGTGTGGCCCGCGGCGGCTATGTGCTGAAGGAGGCGGAGGGGGGCAAGCCCGACTGCATCCTGATCGGCACCGGCAGCGAGCTGCCGCTCTGCCTCGAGGCCGAGGCAAAACTTTCCGCCGAGGGCATCAAGGCCCGGGTCGTGAGCCTGCCCTCGTGGGACCTGTTCGCCGAGCAGGATTCGGCCTATCGCGAGAGCGTGCTGCCGACGTCCGTCACGGCGCGGGTGGCCTGCGAGGCGGCCTGCGGCTTCGGCTGGGAGCGGTGGCTTGGCGACAAGGGAATCTTTGTGGGCATGAACTCGTTCGGTGCCTCGGCACCGGCCGGCAAGCTCTACGAACACTTCGGCATCACCGCCGCCGCGGTGGCCACTGCCGCCAAGCGAGCGATGGGCCGTTGAGCCGTCACGGCTGGTGATGGGAGTCGCCGATCACCGCGTCATCGGGATCGATTCCGGCCGCCACCTCGCCCTCGTGGTTGCGGTAGAGGTGGTCGTCGGCACGGTGGATGCCATCGACCCGCAGCCGTTCGAAGTGGCCGTCCTCGAACAGAATGTAGTGAAATCCATCCGGATGATTGTCGCTCTTCTCGCAGCAAATGGCGGGAGCATCGGCCATCAGCGGGTGATGCGCTCGTCGCAGGTCGCGGTTGGGCTCGAGCCTGCCGTCGGCGGTCCGGTGGCCGAGCGTATAGCCGAAGTCGCCTCCCATGGTTCGCACCAGTTCGTCGAACTGCGGCGTGCCCACCGCGGCCCGCAACTCCTCGAGCGTGGGGACGCGGTGACCGCCGCGCTGGTCGAGCTCCGAGCCGGGCACGAGCAGCGTGCCGTCGTCGGCCACGAGCCGGTGCTCGGAGACGAGCGTCGGGGCATAGAGCCCGGCCCGCGACAGCGGCCCGCCGTCGGGTGGCGTCGGCAGCAGGCGGTGGCTCTCGCCATACCCCTGCATCGACGCCGACAGCTTCTGCAGCCGCCGTTCGACGCGGCGGGCCCGGGAATCCGAGATCGCATCGGCCACGAGCGGCAGCACGAGGATGCAGGCGGCAAGCGCCGAGGCGGCCACGAGCAGCCGGTCGATCACCCGGCGGCCCGAGGGGGCGGCGGGATCATCGGCCGGCGTCATCGAGCGTGTGCGGGGCATCGGCACGGTGTCAGGCCGCGCCTGGGTGGCGACGAAGGACATGGTCCGGGCGGCAAGGCCCTCCGGCGGGGTCAGCGGCCGACGATCGGTGGCCAGCGGCAGCACGGCACCGCGCAGCAACTCGAGTTCGCGTCGCAACAGCGGCCCCGCCTCGGCATCGGCCAGCGTTGCCTCCAGTTCGCGGGCATCGCCCTCGTCGAGGGCGTCGAACAGGTAGCCGACAAGTTGTTCTCTCATGGCGGCTCGACCTCCAGGGACTGTCATGGCGCGAGGCTCCTCATCCGTGATCCGCCCCCGCGGCGCTCCGGCCGCTGCGTTGCCAGGATTCGTTGAGTTTCAGCAGGGCCGAGTGCAGCCGGCTCTTGACCGTGCCCACGGGGATTCCGAGGACGTCGGCAGCTTCCCGATACTTCATGCCCTGGTGGTAGACGAGCACGAGTGCGGCCCTGAGCGGCTCGGGGAGATCGTCCACGGCCGAGCGGACCCAATCGCGGGCCTCCTCGGCCTGCAGTTGCTCGGAGGCCGTCTTGCCGTTGCCCGCCAGCATGTCCACGAGCGTCCCGATGTCGTCGTCGCCCGTGTGGTTGTCGAGGCTCACCATCCGGTGACGCTTGTTGCGGCGCTGGGCGTCGATGGCCTGATTGGTGGCGATCGTGTAGAGCCATGGCCGGAACCGACGCCCTTCCTCGAACTGATCCTGCTTGAGATGCACCTGCAGGAACGTCGCCTGGAACACGTCCTCCGCCATCTCGGCGCTCCCGAGATACCGACGGAGGTAACTGAACAACTCGGTCTCATACCGTCGCACGAGCGACTCGAAAGCCACCGGATCACGCCCCGAGCGGCAGCGGCGGAGGAGTTCCTCGTCGCTGTCGCCGTCGCTTGCCGGACCGATCCCCATCGGGGGGGAACCGGGCCGGATGCCGGATTGGGAGTCGTGCAGATCCATCGACGATACGGAGCGGGGCGGCGGATGGTTCGCGAGACGGCGGCTCTCGAAAGGCCCCGGCTCCGGGCGTCGAGTATAGCCCCCCGAACCGGGCGTGCCGCTTTCCCGGTCGGTTCCCGGGTTTGACATTTTGGGCCCGCAGGCCCAGATTCCCTGGGCCGTGATGCACTCTTCGCACCGCTACCGCTGGGCCACCCCGGGCGACGTCAACGCCTTTTTCGGGCTCGTCATCGACAACCTGGCGGGGCTGGTTCTGACCGTCTCGCTGCTGGCGACCGTGTTCGGCTACCCAGCCGATTTCGCCCTGGGTCACCTCGTGCCCGGAACGGCCGTCGGGGTGGTGGTCGGCGACCTGCTCTTCACCTGGATGGCCTTCCGCCTGGCCCGCCGCACCGGGCGGACCGACGTCACCGCCATGCCGCTGGGTCTCGACACACCCAGCACCTTCGGGATGGTGTTTTTCGTGCTCGGCCCCGCCTTCCGCTCGGCCCTGGAACGGGGGCTCGCCGAAGAGGAGGCCGCCCGCCACGCCTGGCACGTGGGCATGTGCCTGATCGTGGCCAGCGGCTTCTTCAAGCTGGCCTGCTCGTTCCTGGCCGGCCCGATCCGCCGGATCGTGCCCCGAGCCGGCCTGCTCGGCAGCCTGGCGGCGATCGCTCTGGCCCTGATCACCTTCCTTCCGATCCTCAAGATCGTCGCCTCCCCGCTGGCGGGCCTCGTGGCTCTGGGCATCACGCTGGCGACGCTCACCGCGCGACTCCCCTTCCCCGGCCGCCTCCCCGGAGCTCTGGCGGCGGTGGTGATCGGCGGCGCGATCCAATATCTCGGCGTCCGCGTTGGCTGGATTCCAGCTGGCGAGGCGCACGTCGCGATCGACCCGGCGGCGGCGATGTGGCCCACGGAGTGGCTGCGGGCCCTCCGGTTCGAGTGGCTGGCCGCCTGGAATGACGCCGTTCACTACCTGCCGATCGCGATCCCCTTCGCCCTGGGCACGGTCGTGGGGGGCATCGACTGCACCGAGAGCGCGGCCGCGGCGGGAGACGAATATCACACCGGCCGGGTGATCGCCGTCGAGGGGCTGGCCACGGTGATCGCGGGCGCCTGCGGCGGCGTGATCCAGACCACGCCCTACATCGGCCACCCCGCCTACAAGGCGATGGGCGGCCGCGCGGCCTACACGCTCGCGACCGCGGTCTTCATCGGCCTGGCGGGCCTCACCGGTAGCTTCGCCTGGCTCTACCAGGTGATCCCCGAGCCGGCGATCCTGCCGGTGCTCGTGTTCATCGGGATCGAGATCACGGCCCAGAGCTTCCACGCCACACCCGAGCGTCACTACCCGGCCGTCGCGGTGGCCTGCATCCCCGCCCTGGCGGCGCTCTCCAAGATCCAGACCGACGGCCTGCTCGCCGCCGGCGCTAAGCCCGCCGGACCGCTCTTGATCGATCTGTTCGCCGTGCGGATCCTGGCGGCGGGCTTCATCGTCACGAGCCTGGTCTGGGCCGGACTCGTCGCGGCACTCGTGGACCGGACGCTCCGGGCCGCGGCCGGCTGGTGCCTCGTGGCCGCCGCGTTCACGCTCGTGGGCGTGATGCACTCGCCGTTTGCCGACGGCCGCCTGTTTCTGCCCTGGAAGCTGGACGGTCTGCCGCCAGAGGCGACAGGCCGCGGGCCGCTCGAACTCGCCGCCTCATACGGGCTCCTGGCGGTGCTCTTCGCCGCCTGGTCGCTCTGGCCGGCGGCTGACCGGGATCACTCGAGCCCGTAGGCGCCCGCCATCGGGATGTCGATCCCGCGACGGCTGGCGAACTGCGTCCGCGACAGGAACCGCGGCTCGAGGTTGAAGGTCACGCCCACGTTGTTGCGGCTGTAGTCCACGTTGAAGCCGAACGTCATCAGGAAGGCCTCGCCGATCCGCACGAGCTGGAAATTCTGGCCGATGTTACGGCCGGTGAGGTCGATCGCCGAGCCGAAGGAGCTCGCCCACTTGGGACTCATCCGGTAGGTGTAGGAGCCCGACAGCACCGCCGCCGAGATCGGCCCGCCGAACTGGTTGAAGCCGACGTAGAAGCTGCCCCGCGGCGTGCGGTTCAAGAGCGCCCCGACCGTGTAGAGCTGCTGGCCGCCGGTAAAGAAATCGACGTCGGCCGTCGAGAAGACCGTGGTCCGATCGCCGACGTGCCAGCGGAAGTCGTACTGCCAGAGGCCCAACACCTGGCCGAAGTTCTGGCTGGTGGTGGGGAAGAACTCGCCGTCCACGTCGAACACGATCCAGTCGATGATCCGGCGATTGCCCACCGGCCCACGCTTCGTCTGCCAGCGCTGCCGGGCGGCCACGCGGAAGGCGGTCAGGTCGTTGGCGATCTCGGTCGGGCCGGTCACCCAACTGCCCATGCCGCGACGGACGGCATAGGTGCGCGGGTCATACTTATTGTCGGGCCCGAAGATGAAGGGAGCGGCCAGCGGCGTGGGCTGCCCGGGGATCGCGCCGTAGTCCCAGTAGGGAATGTTGCGGCGGAACTGGTTGATCGCGTCGTCGTCGATCTGATCGTAGAGCGAAAACTGATCGATGCTCTGGGTCGCATCGGCGTAGGAGAACTCGGCCTCGAACACCACCTTGTGGGCCAGGCCGTGGACGTTCCAAAACTGGCTCTCGACCGAGTTGTCGGCCGTCCACAGGGGCAGGCTCGAGCGGATGCCCACCTGCCCGTAGGCGCGGTCGATCGGCTGGGCGGACAGATCCTCGCCCCAGTGGGCCAGCTCGCCGAGCGCGTAGGGCACGATCTTGACCGCGCCGGCCTGGAACGGCAGGTCGAGCTCCTGGCGGGTGGCGACCCGCTCGCCGATCACGTCGCTCTCGTAGGGCAGGAGCGTCCAGATGTTGCGGCCCTGGCCTGCGATCGGCTCGGCCGGCAACGCCTGCCGCGCGTAGGAGATGCCCGAGTGCTCGTACCAGGAGACGGCGTCGTAGAGCAGCGGCTGGGCGAAGAAATAATGATCGAGCCGGGGCCACCACTCGGTCTGGGTGAAGAACGGATCGACGCGCACGCTCGTCAAGAGCCGCAGTTCGCGATTCTCGATCGGCCGCCGCAGGTCGAGCCAGGTCCGCTGCTCGTAGCCCTCCTCCCACTCCGCCTCGTAATACTCCTCGAGGAAGTTCTGATCGCTAATCCAGCCGGCCGTGCCGCGGAGTTGCCAGCCGCCGAAGAAGCTGTCGGTGGTGCCGCCCAAATCCTGGCGGTGCCGCCAGAACGACCGGCCGCGGAAGGTGCGGTCGGGGAAGCCCGGATAGATGAAGTCGCGGCGGTTGAGGCCGAGGTTGTCACGCCCCACGTCGCCGACGAACCAGGCGTCGAGGTCGCCGCTGGCGGGCGTCTGGAGGCCGAGGAACGAGGGACGGTTGTAGAGCAGCGACGTGCCGCCACCAGGGCCGCGGAGGCTGAGATAGTCCACGTCGAGATCCCAGTCCACGCCGTCGGGCGGCCGCTGCCAGCCCAGGATCTGGAACATGTCCCAGCCGGTGAGTACCTGCGTGCCGAAGATCTGGTCGTTCTTGAGCTGGAAGTCGTTGATGTAGAAGGTCGGCTTCTTGGCGTTGCTCGCCAGCACCGGCCACCAGAGCACCGGCACACCACCGAGGTTCACGGTGTTGCCCCGGCTGGTGATGTATTGCTGGTGCTCGACGACCGGTTCCCCGGTCGTGGGCTGGAGCAACGGCCGGCCGAAGGCGTCGGCCAGCGGGACCTGCTCGTCGGTGAACTCGAGCTGGCGGGAGCGGAATTCCCAGGTGGGCACACCCAGGCGGCTGGAGGTGAGGCCGCTCTGCTGGGCCACGAACCGGCTGCGGTCCACCTGGCGGAGCACGTCGGCCCGCAGCCGCACGGCGCCGGAGTAGTTGTCCACCGGCGTCAGCACCGTGGCGCCGGTGATCACACCACTCGATCGTGGCACGTCGTAGAACATGTTGGCCGCCTCGACCACCCGCTGCCCCTGGCGGAAGACGACGTTGCCCTCCATGTAGAGCTCGAGCGGCACGTCGGGGGCCTGCGAGGCCGCACCGTCGAGATCGGGCTGGGCCTGACCACGGGTCCAGATCACGAGCCGGTCGGCTGCGATGTCGAGCGGGCCGGCCGGGTCGACCCCATCCACGACGAGGTTCACGCCCGAGTTGATCACGGCGATCCACTCCGACCCCGAGGGGCTCGGGTACCACTTGATGTTGAGCGGCACGCTGGAACGGGGGAAGGCCCGCAACCGCCGTCCCGAAGGTTGCGCCGCCACCGCCGGCGCGGCCGGCGCCCCGAACTCGCTGAACTGCGTCTGCCGGATCGGAGCCTCGCCATCGGGTGCGGCCGCAGCCGCGCCCCCGACCGCCGGGGCGTCATAGAGCGGGGGCGTGCCGGCCGAGGGCACGACGCTCGCGAAGTCGAGCACTGGGTCGCGGAGATACCAGAAGCGGCCGGTCCACTGCGGCCCGCGTACGCTCGCCGCTGCGTCGGCCGCCGCCACCGTGCGGCTCTTGACCCGCACGTCACCGGCCATCCGCACGACCATGCTTCGCACGCGAGGCTCGGCGGCCGACTCGTCGAACGCGGCCTGCTCGACCCAGACCACGGCCTCGTGGGCCGCGGCCTCGGTCGCGCCCTGCACGATTCGTACGCCACCGGTCAGGTGCCAGACGTCATAGACGCCTTCGGTCCAGCGGGCCGCCTGCGTGGCCTCGATCGTGACCCGCTCCGAGGGATCGACCGAGGGCACCTCGACCCGCCCCGCCTCGGTGATCGCCGCCGCCAGCCCGCGGGCCGGCAGCGTCGCCAAGGCGCCGGCGCTGGCCTCCGGCGGCAGCACGTCACCAGGGGGCGCGGCCGCCGCCGTGACCGCCCACGCCACCACGGCCAGGCAGGCGGCGGCGTACCGCGCACCCAGAGGCGCGCGGGCCGGCATCGTCACGACGGTGGAGCGGAGGATGGGCACGCGGTTCGTCGCGGGTCGCGGAACCTTTCGGGGGACTGCAGAAAGCAAAAAGCGCGGGACTATAGGGGCGTCCAAGAACGAGGGTCAAGGCATCGCGGCCACCCGAGTCGCTCCGCAAGTCGTGGCG
>CAMCPF010000109.1 GCA_945876515.1 Candidatus Kuenenia stuttgartensis | reverse complement strand
ACTCAAGGTGGGTGTGGCTGTTGACGAGGCCCGGCAGCACGACCGCATCGCCGAGGTCGATCACCTCGCTCGCCGAAGCGGGTGGCCGCCCGCGGCCGATCGCGGCGACGAGCCCATGGTCGATCGCCAGCCACGCGTTCTCGACTGCCGGCCCGGCGATCGGCACGATCCAGCGGGAGCGAAGCGTGAGCCGCTGCCTCGCCGGGCGCCTGTCGCGTGAGCCGTACTCGACCGCCCCGTTCACGGGGAGGTCACGGCCACCGGCAGCGGCGTGAAGTTGGGCCGCGCAATCGAGGCACCCGGGAGCGTCACCACCGGTTCGTCTTCGAAGAGTTCGTAGAACACGTTCCGCCGGCGGGGGATCCAGCCCAGCTCCGAGATCGCCGACCTCATCTCCTCGAGCGTGAGGTGATGCACGGTTCCGGCGGCGCTGACGACATTCTCCTCGATCATCAGGCTGCCCATGTCGTTGGCGCCAAAGAGAAGTGCCAACTGGCCGATGTCGCGGCCCTGTGTCACCCAACTCGATTGGATGTTGGGGAAGTTGTCGAGATAGAGCCGCGCCACGGCCTGGGTCTTCAGGTACTCAAACGGGCCGGCCGGCGGGATGTCGTCCATCTCCGTGTTGTCTGGCTGGAACGACCAGCAGATGAAGGCGGTGAAGCCGCCCGTCTCGTCCTGGAGCGTCCGGAGCCGGTCGAGGTGCTCGACCCGCTCGGCGAGCGTCTCCACGTGGCCGTACATCATCGTGGCTGTGCTCCTGCCGCCGAGCCGGTGCCACTGGCGGTGCACCTCGAGCCAGTCGTCGGTCATCACCTTGCCGCGGGTGATCGCCGCCCGGACGCGGTCCACCAGAATCTCGCCGCCGCCGCCCGGGAGCGAGCCGAGGCCGGCCCGCGCCAGCCGCTCGAGCACCTCGGACAGCGGCCGCTTGGAGACCTTGGTGAAGTGATGGATCTCAGGCGGCGAAAAGCCGTGGACGTTGACCGGGGGAAAGTGCCGCTTGATGTCCTGGAGCAGTTCCTCATACCACTCGAGCGGCAGGGTCGGATGGAGGCCGCCCTGCATCAGGATCTGGTCTCCCCCGAGGGCTACCGTTTCCTCGATTTTCTGGAGCAGCACATCGCGGTCGAGGACGTAGCCCTCGGCGTGCTTCGGCGCCCGGTAAAAGGCGCAGAAGTCGCAGACGGCCGTGCAGACATTGGTGTAGTTGATGTTGCGGTCGATGTTGTAGGTGCGATACGGCTCGGGATGGAGCCGGCGGGTGACGGCGTCGGCCGCCCGGCCGATCGCGGCCAACTCACGGGATTCGAGCAGCCGGACGGCGTCGGGGAACGAGAGCCGGCCACCTGCCACGACGTCGTCGAGAATCTCGCGGATGGCGTGGTTCATGGCAGGGCCCGTCAGCGGGTTGACGAGAGAGCGGCAGGCACAACCGGTGTGGCCGGCACGAGCCCCAGGCCGGCGGCCAGTTCGTGAAACACCCGCACGGCCTCCCGCTCGCGATCGCCGAGATGATAGTGAAGATTGTCCCGCAGGTACGAGAGGCACTGCGGCACGGTCAGGCCGTGGGGAGCGGCTTCAGCCGCGGCGATGGCCGCGAGGTTGGCCAGCCCCGAGTCGCGGGCCGCCTCCAGCCGGCGGGCGAATCGCTCTCCGCTCACTCCCGGGCGGGCGGCCCAGGCGGCGAACACGAACGGCAGGTCGGTCCAGCGGCACCACTCGTGGCCCAGATCCCAAACCTGCTGGAACGAGCCTCCTGCCGTCGCGTCGGACAAGGCCCGGTCACCGATCAGAAGCACTGCGTCGGCCGACGTTTCGGATGCGACGGACCCAATTGGCAACGGCTCGACCCTCGGTCGCACTCCGTGCCTCTCCGCGAGCAGCACTCGAGCGAGAACGGCACTCGTCCGCGAGCCCTCATCCAGGGCGATGCTTGCGACCCGCTCTGGCGGCACGCGAAACAGCAGTTTCACGCTCATGACCGCCCCCCGGCAGCCGATGCAGGCGTCGGAGACGAGTCGGTGCTCGGGATGGCGGAACAACTCGACCACGGGGATCAGGGCGACGTCGAACTGCCCGGCGTTCAGCCGATCGGCCAGCCGGCTCGGAAGGTCGAAAGCCAGATCGATGCCCGAAGCGGCCAACCCGTGGACGAGAGGCTTGGTATTCAGGTATTGCACCGCCCCGAACCGCTGCTGCCGCCGATCCGGCGGGAGTGCGGTGGCGAACGACGAGGGGAGGTGGCGAATCATGGGACCTGGCTGGGCCTCTGGTCGCAGGATCATGCGGGAATCGGCACTCCCTGACAACCGCAGGATCGGCCGTCGGCTAACCGCCGCCGGAACCCCCAGATCAGGCTTCCAGGCGGCGAAAAGCCTTCAGCCCCATGGCCAGCGGCACCGCCGTCGCGGCCAGGCCTGCGACCGTGACGACGACGAGGCTGGCGCTGGCCCCCATCGGCCCCCCGGCCCAGGCGAGCAGGCCGTCGGGTGCGATCACCGTGGGTCCCAGCGTCCGGGCCAGAAGGAAGAGGTGGGTGGGAATCGCCGCCACGACCACCACCACCATGATGAAGAGGGAGCTGAGCACGAGGCAGAGCGTGCCCCCGAAGCCCGACGAGATCTTCGACGGCGACGACTCCCGCAGCTCGGGCATCCGGGCCCCCAGGCCCACCGCGATTCCCGAGAGCCCCAGGCAGAGGAGCAGGCAGCAGTATTCGTGGAGGGCGATCAGTCGCCCGGGAAGTCCCAGCATCGAGTCGCTCAGGAGGACGAGCCCCGCGCACGGCACGATGCCCCCCAGGAACGAGAACAGGAACTTCGACCACACGATTTGGTCGCGATGCACCGGCAGCAGACCGAGGATCCAGAACCGCCGTCCCTCGAGGCTGATCATCGGATAGATGAACCGCGTGGTGAAGGTCGAGAGGATCAGCCCGACCACCGCCAGGTTCAAGAAGCCGATCATCGAGGCGTAGGCATTGTGGTAGTTGAACGACCGCAGGTTGAAGAAATACAGGCCGAGGAGCCCGAAGAAGATCAGGAACTGCGACCATTGGGCGATGTCGCGGCGAAAGAGCCGCAGATCCTTGACCAGCAGCAGCCGCAGCGGACGGCCCACGGCGGCATCGCTGCCGATCAGGGCCCGGTCGACGAGGCCGGCGCGGCGCCGGCGCCGGGCCGGCACCTCCCCGGCCAGGTGGCTGTAGCCCTTGCGATAGGCGACCCGGGCCATCCAGCCCGCCAGCACGTGGAGCAGTAGCGAGTTGGCCAGCAGGAGCGACAGGAACTTGACCGCCTCGGAGAGGCCGGCGAGCGACGTCCGTCCGTCCGGCTGCGTCCGGGCCGCCTCGAGCAGGCCGCTCGAGAGCCACCAACTCGGAAACAGTTTTTGTTCCGTGATCGCCAGGCGGGCGAAGGTCCGCTCGAACCAGACCGCCGACATCGCGTCGGCACGGGGCTGAGCCACGAGCGACCAGCCGAGCCAGATGGCCAGCAGGCAAATCCCGGCCACCGCGATCGAGAGCGCGTGGAGCCGCAGTCGGGGCAGCCACGCCACCAGCGTCAGGCAGCAGATGCCGCCGATGGCGGCCGGAATCGTCACAAAGGCGATCATGAATGGCAGCACCAGGGCGTAGTAGGGCCAGCCGGCCTCCCGGACCACGCCGTAGGCCACCAGCATCGGGCTGCCGAGGAGCACGAAGCCCCAGCTCGCGAACCACATGGCCTCACGGAACTTGTGGGCGAACACGGTCTCGGCCCGGACCGGGAGCGTGAGCAGGAGCCGGGCCTCCGGCGAACGGTACATGCCGCCGTAGAGCAGGATGCCGGTCGAGAACACGAGCATCACCATCAGCGATGAAAAGAAGGCGTTGAACAACAGCGAGATCACGTCGGCGTGCAAGGCTTCGAGGAACGAGAAGGCCTCCACGAACAGGCCGTAGAGCGCCGCCCAGAACAGCCCGCTCAGGATCACCACCAGCGAGAGCCGTAGCCGCGAGCCGACGACCATCGACCGGATCGTCTCCCAGACGAGGGTCGCCCGCAGTCGGAGGAAGAGCCGCGACTCCTCTTCCAGCGACAGGAGTCGGACCGCCTCCCGCGACGCGGCCGGCCCGCTCATGGCTGCCTCCCCCGGGGGCTCGTCAGTTCGAGGTAGAGCTGCTCGAGCGACGTCGCCTCGAGGGCCACCTGCTCGCGAAGCTCCGTCACGGTCCCCAGGAACCGCAGTTGGCCGCGAACCATGATCCCGACTCGGTCGGCCATCTCTTCCGCCATGGCGAGCGTGTGGGTGGACATGAAGACCGTCATTCCCTCGCTCGTCCGGGCGGCCAAAAGGTCCTTGACGATGCGCACGCTCCGGGGATCGAGGCCCACCATCGGCTCGTCGAGCACCAGCACGCCGGGGTCGTGGAGGAGCGATGCCGCGAATACCAGCCGCTGCTTCATCCCCAGGGAGTAGCTCTCCGCCAGGTCGTCGGCGAACTCGCCGAGCTCGAAGCACTCGATCTCCCGGTCGATGCGGCCGCGGGCCAGGTGTCGGGGCATGCCGAACATGTCGGCGATGAACCAGAGGAACTCGCGGCCCGTCAACTTGTCGTAGAGGCAGGGCTCATCGGGAACGTAACCCACGTGGAGGTGCGCGGCCCGTGGGTCGGCGACCACGTCGTGGCCGCAGATCCGGATCGTGCCGCGGGAGGGATGAAGCAGACCCACGAGCATCTTGATGCTGGTCGTCTTGCCGGCGCCGTTCGGCCCCAGCAGCGCGAACAGTTCGCCGCGTGGGATCGCCAGCGACAGATCGGCGACGGCGGTCTTGGGGCCGTAGGTCCGGGTCACATGGTCAAACTCGATCATGCCCCCGGCGCTCCTTCGGCGGCGTGCTCGCCGGGTCGGTCGGTGGGCGATGCCGCTGCAGTTCCGGTTCCGTGGGTGGAAGCCATCCGGGCGGCCTCCTCGTCGGACCGTCGCACGAAGACAACCTCGGCCCCGAGCAGGGCGGTTTCTTGGCGGAGCACCCGGCCGCTGCGATCGACCCACAGCCGGCAGCGAGGCTCTCGGTCGCTGGTCGGATCATCCCGATAAGCGACCACATGTGCCTGCACGAGGCTCCCCTCCCAGTAGATTGTTTCCTCGCCACCGACCTCGGCGTGGAGGATCTCGAGCGGCGCGTGGCCCGCCCGCAGCGGACTATAGACCGGCACCGTCCAGCGACGGCCCTCATGCAGCCCGGGCAGCGTCGCCTGCGGTGAAAGTTCGTCACCGATCATCATGGTGGACGGCAGGTGCCGGGTGGCCTCGTAGCGGAGTTCCCCGGCTGCCACGTTGACGGTCACCGAGCCCGCATCGACGGTTCCAGTCAGCACGAGCGGCTGGTTCGTTCCGGGCAGGTTCACCACGGAGGAGAACGAACTCAGCTGCCCACGGTCGTCGATCGCGAGCCGGCCGCGGGCGTCGAAAGCCGCGGACTCGCCGGCGGGCGCGAGCCGTTGCATCAGGAGTGTCGCCCAGCCCGGCAGCATCTCGTCCCACGGAAGACGGTCGAAGTGGAGGTGGCTGTCCACGAAAATGCCGCGGTTGGCGGAGCGCGTGGTCTGGGTGAGCGCCCAGCCGATCGGCTCGTCGTTGCAGGCGACCGTCCAGGCGACCGGCACCAGCCGACTTCCGGACGCGTACAGGGCCTGGTGGCCGGGTGGAGTTCCCGAATACCACGCCGGCAGGATTTTGGAGATCGTCAGCCAGCCGGTGGTGACGCACCAGAATGCGATGACGATGGGAGTGAAAATCGGCCGCTGCAGCATGTCCGGCTCGTTCCCGTACGTTGACTCCCGCCTTTGAGTCTACCAGCCGATGATTCCGCGTCTGCCGCCCGGGCCGGGAGGAAAATGTGCGGTTTTCATGGCTCGCGGGATTCTCATCGAGCGGCCGATTGTCAGCCCGGGGGGGCAGGCGTACACTCCGCGACAGAGGACGGGAGGCCAACGGATTCCGTTGGCGAGCCCGTCGGAGCCAGGGACAGTGGGCAGGAAGGCCGTCGGGCCGGATCGACCGGTCAGGCTTCGATCGTTCGATGTCCACGGGATGCGTTGCCATGATCAGAGATGTCTTCTTCCTGCAGCATTGCCCGGTCTGCGGCCGCATGCTTCAGGTTCGGGTCAACCTTCTCGGTCAGCGGGTGTATTGCCAACACTGTGGCGGCGGTTTCGTCGCCATGGACGAGCAAATGCGGCCGGAGATCGGGGCCGCAGCTTCGGTGGTGGACCGCGTTGACGAACTGCTCGAGCGGGCGGCGCTGGTGCTCGAGCAGTCCGGGTCTGAGGCCGACGCCGGCTGACTCGTCCGCACAAGACGGCCGGATTCGGCTGCCTCAGCCGTGTTCGCTCGTGGGATCGGGAAATCCAGCCAGGGCCGCCAGGTGGCGCCAGTAGCCGGGGAATGTCTTGGCGACGCAGCGGGGGTCGGCAATCGAGACGCCCGGCACCCGGAGGCCAGCCAGGGCCAGGCTCATCGCCATCCGGTGATCGTCGTAGGTCTGGAGCACCGCCCCATGCAGCGGAGTCGCCGACCCGGCAGGCCAGACCGTCAGCCCGTCGTGTCGTTCCTCCACGTCCGCCCCGAGCCGGCGGAGCTCCCGGACGAGGTCACCGATCCGGTCGGTCTCCTTGTCGCGGACATGGGCGACGTTGGTGATCCGCGTCGGGCCGGCAGCGAACAACGCCACGACCGCCAGGGTCGGGACGGTGTCACTGATGGCGTTCATGTCGATCTCGATGCCGTGGGCGGCCCGTCCCGAGATGGTCACCTGGCTGTCGCCCCAGGCGACGTCGCAGCCCATCCCCGTCAGGGCGTCGCAGAACCCGACGTCGCCCTGGAGGCTCGCCCGCCCCAGCCCCTCGATCCGGACGCTTCCGCCGGTGATCGCGGCGGCGGCCGCGAAGTAGCTCGCCGCCGAGGCGTCGGGCTCGATCGCGTAGTCCCGCCCGAGATATCCCGTGGGCGGGATCTTCCAGGAACGCTCGCCTGCCACTTCGCACCGCGCCCCGAAGGCCTCCATCACCTGCCGGGTCATGGCAAGGTAGGGCAGCGAGACCAGCCGCCCCTCGAACTCGATGGCCAGGCCGGTGCGGCTGCAGGGGGCGGCGAGCGCCAGCCCGCTGGCGAACTGGCTCGACGTCTCGCCGCGGATGCACGTTGTGCCTCCCTGGATCCCCTCCGAGCGAATCACCACCGGCGGGCAGTCGCCCGGGCTCTCCGCCCGGGCCTCCACGCCCAGCGACCGCAGCGCCTCGAGGAGGTCACCGATCGGCCGCTGACGCATCCGGGCGGTGCCGTCGAGTCGGTAGCTGCCGTGGCCGAGCCCGCAGGCGGCGGCGAGGAACCGCATCGTCGTGCCGCTGGCGGCGCAGTCGATCGTGGCCGACGTGGCGGGGATCGTGCCGGCCGCCCCCTCCACTCGTACCGTGCCGGCTGCCCAGTCGGCCCGGAGCGGGATGCCGAGCGCCTCCAGCCCGGCAGCCATCACGCGCGTGTCCTGGCTGTCGAGCACCCCCGTGAGCCGGCTCGTGCCGCGGGCAAGCGCCGCACAGACCAGCGCCCGATTCGTGATGCTCTTCGATCCCGGCGGGCGAGCGGAGCCGTTCACGGGCTGCGCGACGACGGGAATCGGCAGCGGGTCGGTCATCGGAGCGTTCAGCGGCCGGCCCGACGGATGATGGGGTCGTCGAGCAGGGCGTTCAGCGGGGCGACCTGCTCCCCGCCGTCGCCGGCGATCCGCCACTCCGCCCGGGCCCGGGCCGGATTCGGCGGGTCGAGGCAGAGCCAGCGGGCCCCGAGGAACAGGTGGTTTGCGGCCCGGCCGTCGGCGGCGAACCAGCCCTCGACCACGGCCAGCTCGATGCGGGGAGGCACCTGATCCCGAGGCACGCGCTTGTTTTGACCGTCCCACCTGTAGACGAACATATCGGGGTTGATCTCGATGATGGCGAAGCGATTGCCGTCGATCTCGTAGTCACGGCCCGCGTTCGCCGCGGCGAACGCCTGCTCGCGGAACGTGGTGAACTCCTTGGCGTAGCTCGCCAGGAGCCGCCAGTTCTCAATCCTCGTGGCCGCCTCCACGTCGTCGCCGACCTGGTCACCAGCGGCGGCGATCAACCGATTTGACGTGTCGAACTCGCCGCGTTGGAGTGCGGCGTAGGCGTCGCTCAGGGTCTTGTCGAGCGTCTCCTGCATCCGGGCCCGCTCCTGATCGGCCCGCTGCTTGGCCTCCTTCGCAGCCATCTCCGCCCGTTGACGCGCTTCCTCGGCCGCGCGAGCGGCGGACGCCGCTTGCTGCTCCGCCTCGCGCTCGTCGGCCGCCGGATCGCCTACGTCATCGGTCGTCGATCCACCGGGCGCCGGAGGCGAGGATGGGGATGCCATGCCCGGTTGCTTCGGGGGCACGGGCTGGCGGGGCGCCGCCTGGGTTCCTTCCGAAGGAGGCTTGGTGGCGGTGGAGGGCGGAGCCGTGGGGCCGGCCGTCGGCTTCTTCAACGCCACATC
>CAMCPF010000108.1 GCA_945876515.1 Candidatus Kuenenia stuttgartensis | reverse complement strand
CGATGGCCCGGGCGGTGCCCAGGTGGGCGTCGAGGAGGATTTCGCGGACAGCCGCCTCGAACCGCGCGTTGGGCTTGGACAGCAGCGGCGCGCCGAACTTGATGGCCGCCGTGAAGTGCTCCACCGCGGCGCGGTGGTCGGGAGCCTTGCCGGCCAGGGCCACGCGGCCGAGCAGGCGGGAGGACTGGGCCGCGATCAGCGGCGTCTGCTCCGGAGCGGCCTGGACCCGCTCGATGATCGCGCGGGCTTCGACCGGGCGGTCGAGCTCGAGCAGCACGGCGGCATGCCGGAGGCGGACGAGTTGGTTGTCGGGGTCGGTGCGAGCCAGCGTTTCGGCGTGCGCCAGGGCCTCGGCCCAGCGACCCTGGCCGCTGGCCATGGCAAGCAGCATCCGATGGGCCCGGACGTGGTTCGGGTCGATCTGCACGGCGTGCTGGAGGTCGGCGAGAGCATACGCCGAGCAGGAGTCGAGCTCTTCCTCGGCCCGCAGCACGAAGGCGTCGGGGTCGAGCGGCTCGATCAGGATCGCCGTGGCCTGGCGGGTGCCGGGCTCGAGGCTGAGGATCACACCCCGCTCCGGATAGACCTCGCCGATGACCGCGTTTTGCGGGTCGCGGATATCCACGGTCCGAAGGTCGGCGATCTCAAGCTGCCGGGCCAGGTCCGCGATCGGCATCGGCTCGGCGAGTTTGATGCGGATCGTGGCCACGGTGTCGCCTGAGAAGCTGACTTCCACGCGCTCGAAGGGGGCGATCTTCCACGTCGCCACACCCTCGGCATCACCTTCCGCAACCGGCTCCCGCGGTCCCCAGGTGGCGTCGAGTTCGGCCCGGCTGGTCTTGCCGGGGAGCGCGCCCCGGAAGCTGGCCGGATCGATGGAGAGCGTGGGCATCTCGTCGGGTGTCACTGCGACGGGTGCGTTGACGGAGGGCTTGGCGGGCTCCGAGGTCGGAGTCTCCTCATCCTGGGCGGCGGCCGCGGACGTGTTGGACTCCACCGTCACCGCGATTGGCTTCGGGAGCGATGCCACTCGCTCGGAGATCCAGCGGCGGAAGCCGCCTGCCGGCGTCACCGCAGCCGGCGTGGGCTGCGTGGGCTGCGTGGGCTGCGTGCCCGCGGTCGGTACCACCGGCGCCGTTCCGGCCGGGGGCGACGGCGGGCGGGGGTCGTTCCAGTCGGCGACCTGGCGAACCCGCGGTTTCTCCTGCTCGATTCCTGCGGCCGGCACGACCGGGTGGTCATCGGCAGCGGGCTGGTCGTCGGTCGTCTGGGGCTGGGCGGGCGATCGCTCGCGCAACGACTGGAGCCACCCTGGGAGCTGAAGCGTGGCCGGGGCGGCGGCCTGCTCTCCCTCTTCAGCGTGGAGGGAGGCGGCGATCAAGACCGCCATGGACAGCGGCAGGAGGGGGCTCGACATCGAGTACCGCAGCGTGGCCACGAGGCATCTCCTTGGTCGTTCCTGGCGAAAGCCCGCGGGCCCACGGCCCCGAGCGGCGGGGACAGTAGAGGCCACCCGTTGGTCAGTCCAGACCAGCCCGCCGGGGGAAACGGCGGCATTCAGGCCGCCGGGCCGCGGCGTCCTCGCCTGCCCGGCCCAGTCCCCCCAGACCACCGGCCTTGGGCCGCGAGGTGAGTACGATGGGTCTGACCCGTCGAGGTGGCGATGCTCGATCCCAAGCCAGAACAACCGGCGGCTGCTCACATCGTCGTCATTGGCGGCGGCCTGGCAGGCCTGGCGGCTGCCGAGGCGCTGATCGACCGGCAGGACGACTCCCCCGTTCGCGTCACCGTCCTCGAGCCGGCCGACCATCCAGGGGGCGTGCTCGGCACCGTTCGGCACGACGGGTGGCTCGTCGAGCGTTCGGCCGACTGCTTCCTCGCCGCGCGGCCGGAGGGTATCGCGCTCGTCGAGCGGCTCGGTCTGCGCGGGGAAATGGTGGGCGTCGATCCCCGGGTGCGGCGGGCGCTGGTCTGGCACGCTGGTCGTGCGGTTCCCGTGCCGCGAGGATTTCGGCTGCTGGCCCCCGGGCATGTCTCGGGGATTCTTCACTCGTCACTCCTGTCGCCGGCGGGCCGGCTGCGGGTGCTGGCGGAGCGGTTCGTGCCCCGGCGGACGGCGGGGCCGGAGGAGTCACTGGAAGCATTCGCCGTGCGTCGGCTCGGCCGCGAGGCCTTCGAGCGGCTCGTGCAGCCGCTGGCAGCCGGCATCTGGACGGCCGACCCGGCCCGGCTGGGCACCGCGGCAGCCTGTGCGGAGTTCGTTGCGATGGAGCGGAACTGCGGCAGCCTCTGGGCCGGGGAACGGGCCCGGCTGCGCGAGACCGCGGCGGGCGACGCGACTGGCGCCCGCTACGGGCAGTTCGTGAGCTTTCTCGGCGGGATGCAGACGCTCACCGACCGGCTCTTCGAACAGCTCCGCAGCCGGGGCGTCGTCATCCGTGCGGCCCGCGCGGAGCGGCTGGCTCGGGCCGGCTCTGGCTGGCAGGTGGCCGTGGCAACGCCCGACGGCGGGAGCGACCTACTGGCAGCGGATGCCGTGGTCGTCGCCACCCGCACCCCTGCCGCCGCGGTTCTCATGGCCGGAGTCGACCCTGATCTGGCAGCCGAGCTCGCGGGCATTGCGTATGCAGGCTCGGCGATCGTGTCGCTCGGCTTTGCCAGAAACGAGGTGGCTCATCCACTCGACGCGGCAGGCCTCGTGGTGCCGCGCACGGCCGGCCGGCGAGCGCTGGCGGTGAGCTTCTCGAGCTCGAAGTTTCCCCACCGTGCCCCGCCGGGCTGCGTGCTCGTGCGGGTGTTTCTCGGCGGCGCCCTCGACCCTACCTCGCTCGCGCTCGACGACGGCCAACTCGTCGACCTCGCGGTCGCCGAGGCGGCCGTCCTGATCGGCGCTACGGGCCGCCCGCGGCTTGTGCAGGTCGATCGCTGGGCGGGCGCCATGCCGCAATATCATGTCGGCCACGCCGACCGGGTCACCCGGATCGAGGCCGCCATCGCCCGTCATCCCCGGCTCGCGCTGGCGGGCGCTGCCTACCGCGGTGTCGGTATCCCGCAGGTCATCGCTTCGGGCCAAGCCGCCGCCCGCAAGATCACCGGGGAACTCTGATCAGGCGGCCCTGTGCAGCCACCACCCAAGAAGCGACGACTCAGCAACCCCGCGCTGCTGAACACCACTCGAGGCGCGGGCGTTCAGCGATCCAAGGTGCGTCGGCCTAGCAACCCCGCGCCGCTGAAAACCACCCGGGGCACGCGGGTTCAGCGGCCGAAGGTCCGCTGCAACCCGGGGCATCCGCCAACCACCCCTCTCAGCGCCCCACCTATTTCTTTTTCCCCGCCGCAGCCTCGCCCTCACCCTCTTCCTTGGCCTTCTTTTTCTTCTTCATCGACAGCTTGGGGACGCGCACCTTGGGCAGGCCGATCGGGCTGCGGCCATCCTGCCACCGCTCCTGTTCCTTGAGCTTGGCGATCCGTTCGGCCCGGGTCAGGACGCCGCGGACGCTCGTGCCTCCCTTGCGGACGCGGAGGCTCTTGTCCATGGTCATCGGGTTGTCTCCTCAAAAGTGGGCTGAAGTTTGGCGGGTGTCCGAGGCAGACGTCGGCCAGCCGGACTCCGCCAAGACTCACGAAAATAGGCCGATTCGCCGGCTGCTTCAAGGGCTGCCCGTCCCGGCCGGATTCCGGCTCATGCCCGCCCGTCTCACGCCCGGTCGCGGCCGTCCGCCGCCCGTCACCGTCCCAGTTTGCTGATCGCCCCCAGGAAGCGATCCATGCTCTCGGGCCGGGCCGTCGGTTCGGCCGCGAGGCAGCCCATGATCGCGGCGGCGAGGGGTGCTGGGATCTCGGCCCAGTGCTGCTCGATGGGATCCGGCGGCTTGTCATGCGAGAGCGCTACGTTGCCCGTCTGGCCGCGCGGCCAGGGTGAGGCCAGGGTGCAGATCTCGTAGGCGGTGACCCCGAAGGAGAAGATGTCGAGCCGCTTGTCGGCCTGCTTGCGGCGGACAACCTCGGGTGCCATGTAGTTCGGCGTGCCGATCCGGTTGCCCGGCTGAAGGAAGACCGGCTTGTCGGGCACCGTGAGCCCGAAGTCGAAGAGGATGAGTCGCCCATCGGGGCGGAGCATGAAGTTGCGCGGGCAGATGTCGCGGTGGACGAAGCCCGCCTGGTGAACCGTGGCGATGGCCGTGGCGGCCTGACGGACGAGGTCGATTTTCTGGGCGGGAGAGAAGGCGACCTTCTTGGTCGTCAGCAGGGCGTGCAGCAGGGTGCCCTCGACGAACTCCTGCAGCACGAACGGGTCGCCCGTGGTCGATTCGCCCCACTCGAGCGTGCGGGCGATGTTGGGGCCTGTGATCTGCTTGCCGATCTCACCCTCGCCCGGCTTGCCGAGTCCCTTGTAGCGGCCCTCGATCGGCGCGCACTTAACGCGGTCGATCAATTTGAGGCCGCGGATCTCGCCATCCTGCCGGTCGCGGACCTTGTAAAAGGCCGACATGGTGCCGGAGTTGCTCTCCCGCAGCCGCTCGAACCGGTTCCAGAGATCGACCCGCTTCGGACCCCCGCCGAACAGCCCCGACAAGAATCCCATCTTCACGACCCCTGCTTGAGCTTCGCGAGCTCGGCGTGAGCCGCCTCGAGCTCCCGTTCGAGCCGAGGCACCTCGCCGGGATCATCGGGCTGCTGCTTCGCCCCCGCCAGGAGCTGCTGCAGCTTCGCGATCTTCTGATGCAGCACCTCCATCCGCTTCTTTTGCTTCTTGTCCATCGATCTTCTCCTGAGCGTCCGTCTTTCCTTCTCGCTCCGTCTTCACCTCGGAATCCGGCTTCCCTTCGCTGTCAGCGGGCCGTGGATTCTCGCCGGAGGGACCCGAGCGGGGTCCGCCGCGCGGGGCATCGTCGTCGTCACGGCCGGCGGCGGCGTTGGCGGCCTCGATGTCGTCAAGATAGGTGCGGGCGTAGGCCTTCACGGGATCGGGCAGGTCGTTGACACCGGTGTGCAGCTGCCGCATCCAGCCGGAGATCAGCACCACCGCCACGCCGAGGCCGACCGTGACCGACAGCCACTGCTTTCGTGCGTCGCGAATCCACTGCGTGCCGGCACCGCGGCCCACGAGGCCGCTGGCAAGATAGAACACGATCAGCGCCAGCAGAAACTTGACACCGAACAAGGTGTGGTAGCCGGTCTGTCTCATCCAGTCGCCGCCCCAGAGTTCGGGGTCGGCCTTCACTCGCCGCATCAGCAGAATGTAGTTTGCCAGCCCGCTGGCCAGCAGCAGCGTGATCGCCCCGATCACCCAGGGCAGCCAGCGGCGGCGCACGCCGGCGTGCAGCCGGTCGGCCGTCTCAGCGCCCAGCTCCTCGGCTGCGGGGACGAAGGCGAAGCGGGCGAAGAGCAGGCCTCCGAGGGCCGTGATCGCGGCCAGCACATGGGCCCAGCGAAGGAGAACCGTGACGGGATCCATGGACGGACAAGCTCCCGGAGTCGATGATGTGACCGGTGTGGATCGTACCCGATTCCGCACCGTCGCCCAGCCCGCCCGCCCCCGCCCCGATTCCTCGCATGGACGATCTCCACGACGCCGACCTGCCCGGGGCCAGGCCCCACGAGCGCTGGATGCGGCTGGCCCTCGAGGAGGCCCGCGTGGCCGCGGCGGAGGACGAGGTGCCCGTGGGCGCGATCGTGGTGGCGGCGGGCCGGGTGGTTGGCAGTGGCCACAACCAGCGGGAGCAACTGGCCGACCCCACCGCCCACGCCGAGATGATCGCGATCACCCAGGCTGCGGCCAGCCTCGGCTCCTGGCGGCTCGAGGGCTGTACGCTCTATGTGACGCTCGAGCCCTGCCCGATGTGCGCCGGCGCCATCCTCCAGGCGCGGGTCCCGGTCGTCGTCTGGGGGGCGGCCGATCCCAAGGCCGGGGCGGTTGAGTCGCTGTATCGGCTGTTCGAAGACCAGCGTCTCAACCATCGGGTCGATCACGTAGGGCACGTGCTGGCCGATGAATGCGGTCGGCTGCTGACGGAGTTTTTCCGCGCCAAGCGCCGAACCCAAGGTCCGGACGGTCCGTGACCCGGGCCTTCCGCAGAAGAAAGACCGCTGGGGCTACGACCGTCGGTTGATCGGCACGAATTCCCGCAGCGTCTCCCCGGAATAGACCTGCCTCGGCCGGCAGATCTTCTTCGTCGGCGACTTGTGCATCTCCATCCAGTGGGCGATCCAGCCGGGCAGGCGGCCCATCGTGAACAAGACCGTGAACATCTGCACCGGGATGCCCATCGCCCGATAGATCACGCCGGAGTAGAAGTCGACGTTGGGATAGAGCTTCCGCTCGATGAAGTACTCGTCGGCGAGCGCCACTTCCTCGAGCTGCTGGGCGATGTCGAACAGCGGATCGTGGCGGGCAATCTTTGCAAGCAGCTTGTCGCAGGTGGCCTTGATCAGCTTCGCCCGCGGGTCGTAGTTCTTGTAGACCCGGTGGCCGAAGCCCATCAGGCGGAATCCCGAGTCCTTCTTCTTGGCGAGGTCCACGTATTTCTTGACGTCGCCCCCGTCGGCCACGATCCGCTCGAGCATCTCGACGCAGGCTTGGTTGGCCCCGCCGTGGAGCGGTCCCCAGAGGGCCGAGATGCCCGCCGAGATGCTGGCGAACAGGTTGGCGTCGCTCGACCCGACCATCCGCACCGTGCTGGTGGAGCAGTTTTGTTCGTGGTCGGCATGCACGATCAGGAGCATGTCGAGGGCGTCGGCGAAGTCGGGGTCGATGTGGTAGTCCTCGCAGGGGACCGCAAACATCATGTGGAGGAAGTTTTCGCAGTAGGAGAGGTCGTTCCGCGGATACATCAGCGGCTGGCCGCACGACTTCTTGTGGCTGTAGGCCGCGATCGTGGGGAGCTTGGCCAGCAGCCGGTGGACGCTCACCTCCACCTGCCGTGGGTCACGGACGTCGAGCGAGTCCTGGTAGAAGGTCGAGAGCGCTCCCACCACGCTGCCGACGATCGCCATCGGGTGGGCGTCACGGGGAAACCCGCCATAAAAGCTCCGCATGTCCTCGTGGATCATCGTGTGGTGCGAGAGCGACATGCGGAAGGCGTCAAGTTGGTCGACCGTCGGCAGCTCACCCTCCATCAACAGATAGGCCACCTCCACGAAGTCGCACTTCTCGGCCAGCACCTCGATCGGGTAGCCCCGGTAGCGCAGGATCCCCTTCTCACCGTCGAGGAAGGTGATCGCGCTGGCGGTGGAGCCCGTGTTGACGTAGCCCTCGTCGAGCGTGATCAGCCCCGTCTGGGCCCGCAGTTTGGCGATGTCGATGGCCTGCTCCCCTTCGGTGCCCACCACGACCGGCAGCTCATGCTCCTGGCCGTCGTAGGCGAGCCGGGCCGTTCCGGCGGCCTGGGTGCCCGGCCAGGGGGGCGTCCACTCGGCGGCGGTGCGGGAGGCGGCCTTGGGGGCGGCGGGGGTCATGGCGGAGAGCTCCTTCGGTCGGTCGCGAGCGTCCGGCGAGGCAGGGGATGGTGCGGACGCCTCAAAGAGAAGCAAAGTCTAGCCGCCGCGCAGGGCCGCGACAATCAGCCGCGCTGGGACCGCGGCCCGAGTCGCGGGGCCGCGGCGGCCGGCTTCCCGCGCGCTCGTCAGCGGGGCGAGCTGGTGGGCCGGCCCGCCATGAAGGTTGGCTGCGACGCCGAGCCCGTCGGGTCGTCGAACACCGTCCAGACGGGCGTCCGGGCTCGCAGCTTCGCGAGGTAGTCGTCGCTCGCCTGCCGCCGCTTGTCGATCACGAGCTGCTCGCGGATGCCGACCTGGGCGTCGAGGAAAGGGGTCCGGCCCGCGGCCTCTCGCTCGATGACCCGCACGATGTGGAGCGCCTCGCCGTCCTCGATGATCGCGCTGAGCTCACCGATCGGCAGGGAGAAGATCGCCTCGTCGAGCTTCTTCGAGGCGAGGCTGCGCTGATTCGTCCAGTCGAAGCTTCCGCCCTGCGCGGCGGTGGGCCCCTCGGAGCGGCTCTTCGCCACCTCGGCGAACGGTCGGCCTCCCAGCACCTCGTTGCCCATCGCGGCCAGCATGTCCCAGGCGGCGGCCCGCGATCGCTTGAGCCCCATCTTCACGGTCAGCACCTCGAACCGGGCCCGGGCGGCAAACTCGTACTCGTCGAGATGGTTTTGGTACCAGGCGATCAGTTCCGCGTGCGGGATCTCCTCGTCGCCGCCGACGTTCTTCCGCAGCCACTCCTGGGCGAGGCCGCGCTCGAAGAACATCTTCCGCATCCGGTCGAGCGTCATGCCCCGCTGCCGCAGCCGCTGTTCGAATTCGAGCGAGTTGGCCACGCCCTCCTCCTGCATCATCCGGGGCAGTTGCTGCTCGTCGAAGGCATTATCCACGTTCTTGCGGATCTCCGGCAGCTTGTCGGCCGGAATCTCGCGGCAGGCATCGACATACACCAGCAGCGTCTCGATATGCTGATCGATCACCTGCTGGCAGATCTGGAGCCGCAGTTCGCGCACCTTTTCGGGTGGCAGTCCGGGGCTGACCTTCTCAAGCCATTCGAGCGCCTTGGGGGTGAGCAGATCCGCCTCCAGA
>CAMCPF010000107.1 GCA_945876515.1 Candidatus Kuenenia stuttgartensis | reverse complement strand
TTTCGGGAGAACCCGGCCGAGGAGGCCTCGCCCCGCGCCAAGGCTGATGTGATGGCGGCGCTCCTGGCGGGCCGGCTCGACCCCAAGGCGATCTCCAGCGAGGCGGTGCGGGCGGTGGCCGACACCTGCTTCAACTGTCATCGCTGCCGCAGCGACTGCGCCGCCGGCGTTGACATCCCGGCGATCGTGATGGAACTCAAGGCCGCGCATTACGCGGCCAATTCCACCCGGCTAGCCCCCTGGCTGCTGACCCGGATCGACGGTCTGGCCGCCGCCGCCGGCCGTGCGCGACCGCTGGCCAACTGGGCGCTGGCCAACCCTCAGGCCCGCTGGGTGATCGAGAAGACACTCGGCATCGCCCGCGGCCGCAAGCTGCCGGCGGTGAGCGGCACCACGTTTTTGCGGTGGGCCGCCAAGCGTGGCCTGACGCGGCCCTCGCGCCGGAGCGGGCCGCGGGTGCTCTACTTTCTCGACACGTACGCCCGGCGGCATGATCCACTGCTCGGCCAGGCCTTCGTGTCGGTGCTCGAGCGGAATGGGATCGGCGTGTTCATCGATCCGCGGCAGGTCGCCTCCGGGATGCCGCTCGTCTCCGAAGGGGATCTGGACGGCGCCCGCCGGCTCGCGCGGGCGAATGTCCGCGTGCTCGCCGAGGCGGTGCGGCTCGGCTACCGGATCGTGTGCACGGAGCCCTCGGCCGTGACCTGCATCACCCACCATTACCCGCTCCTGCTCGACGACGAGGAACTGCCCCGCGTGGCGGCCGCCACCTGCGACGCGTCCACGTATCTCTGGGAGCTCCATCGCGAGGGACGCTTGCGGCTCGACTTCCGCCCCGTGCCCGCCCGGATTCTGTACCACGCTGGCTGCCACGAGCAGATTTCGGGCGGCCTGCCGCCGGCCGAGAATCTGCTGCGGCTCGTGCCGGGGCTGGCGCTCGAAGCGGCCGATCGTGGCTGCTCGGGGATGGCCGGCACCTTCGGGCTGGCCCGCGAGCACTACCGGGCCAGCCTGCGCATGGGCCTGCCGCTCGTGAACGGCATGCGGGCCGCGGGCATCGAGGCCGGCGCGACGGGCTGCTCGGCCTGTCGGATCCAGATGGAGCAGGGCACGACGAAGCCCGCCGTGCATCCGGTCAAGATCCTGGCCAAGGCCTATGGTCTGATGGAGGGACCGGGGCCGCAGGGCCTC
This sequence comes from Candidatus Kuenenia stuttgartensis, assembly GCA_945876515.1. Lineage (GTDB taxonomy): Bacteria > Planctomycetota > Planctomycetia > Pirellulales > UBA1268 > QWPN01. The sequence continues at coordinate 7,421 of CAMCPF010000107.1, read as the reverse complement.
GACACCCTGCTCACCGCCACGAGCGGCCGGCTCACCACCACCTGACCTCAGGTTCCCGACCATGCCCGCGAGCGACGTGCTCCCGACCACCGGCTGTTTGCGGGTCGCGCTCTTCGCCGGCATGGCGGCGGCGGCTGGCTGCCGGACGGTGGAGGTCGCCTGGAGCGGCGGCACGGTGGCCGACCTCCGCCGCTCGCTGGCCGCGGCCTGCCCCGAGCTTGGCCCGCTTCTCGCTCGCAGCGCCGTGGCTCGCGGCGACCGGTACGTCGCCGACTTCGAGCCGATCGCGGCGGGCGACGACGTGGCTGTCATTCCTCCGGTGAGCGGAGGCTGACGGATGGCCGGCGACCTGAACCCCGATCCCCGGGTGCGGCTGGTGACGCTCGGTGACGAGCCGCTCGATCCGGCGGCCGTGCTCGCGGCGGTGGGCGATCGGGCTGCCGGCGGCAACGTGCTGTTCGTGGGTACGGTGCGAGAGCTGACCGGTGACGTGGCCACCACGCGGCTCGAATACGAGGCCCACGCTCCGCTCGCCCAGGCCGAGCTTGCGCGGCTCTGCAGGGAGGCGGCCGACCGCTTCGCGCTGGTCGCGGTCGCGGTCAGCCATCGACTGGGCATCGTCGAGCCGGGTGACGTGAGCGTGGCGGTGGCCGCCAGCGCGGCCCATCGCCGGGAGGCCTTCGCGGCGGCCGAGTGGCTGATGGAGCGAATCAAAGCGAGCGTGCCGATCTGGAAGTGCGACCACGCCCCCGGCGGCGGCCGCACGTGGGTGCACGGGCACACGTCGGCGGAGCACAGCCTGCCGTGACTGCGCTCGTCGACGGCTTCGGCCGCATCCACACCGATCTGCGGATCAGCGTCACCGACCGCTGCAACCTGCGGTGCACCTACTGCATGCCGGCCGAGGTGGTCTTCATGCCCCGGGAGGAGCTGCTCTCCTTCGAGGAGATCACCCGGGTGGCGGCCGTGGCGGCTGGCGAGGGCATCCGCACGATCCGGCTGACGGGGGGCGAGCCGCTCCTGCGACGCGACCTCGACGGGCTCGTGCGGATGTTGGTGGCGGTGCCCGGGATCGAGGAGGTGGCGGCCACGACCAACGGCCTGCTGCTGGCCGAGCAGGCGGAGGCCTTGGCGGCGGCCGGCCTGGGCCGGCTGAATGTGAGCCTCGACGCGATCCGTGAGGAGACCTTCGAGAAGCTCGCCCGCCGCCGCGGGCTCGACCGCGTCCTGGTCGGCCTCGCCGCCGCCCGGGCGGCCGGCTTCCGCTCGATCCGGATCAACGCCGTCTCGATCCGCGGGCTCTCCGAGGCGGAGATCGTGCCGCTGGCCGGGTTGTGCCGACGCGAGGGCCGTCACCTGCGGTTTCTCGAGTTCATGCCGCTCGACGCCGAGGGGGGCTGGGGAGCGGAGCAGGTGCTCTCAGGCGCCGCCGTGCGAGTGATCCTGGAGCGGGAGATCGGGCCGCTCGAGCCACTCGAGTCGGCCGATCCGGGCCAGCCGGCGGTGGACTGGCGCTGGGCCGACGGCGGTGGCCTGATCGGCTTCATCGACCCGGTGACGAGCCCGTTCTGCGACCGCTGCGACCGGCTCCGGCTCACGGCCGACGGCCAGTTTCGCAACTGCCTGTTCTCGACGACGGAGTGGGACGCCCGCGCGGTGCTCCGCGGAGGCGGCAGCGACGAGGAACTCGCGGCGCTCTTGCGGGCCTGCGTTGCGGCAAAGCGGGCCGCGCACGGCATCGGCTCGCCCGCCTTCGAGCGGCCGGCCCGAGCCATGTATCAGATCGGGGGCTAGGGATGAGCCGACCGCGCCGCTACCTCGACAACGCCGCCACCACCTGGCCCAAGCCACCGGAAGTGCTCGCGGCCTGGCGGCGGGCCGCCGAGGAGGTTGGCGCGACGGCCGGCCGCGGGCTCTACAGCGAGGCCGTGGAGGCCACGGCGATCCAGGCGCGGGCCCGGGCCGCGGCGGGGCGGCTCTTCGGCGGCGTCGATCCGGGGCGGGTGGCGCTTCCCTCTGGTTGCACGCTCGGGCTGAATCTGGCGATCCACGGCCTCGTGCGGCCGGGCGACCACGTGATCGCCACTGCCGCCGACCACAACGCCACGCTCAGGCCGCTCCATGCGCTCGCCACGCGGGGCGTGATCGACCTGGCGATCGCGCCCTGCGACGCTGCCGGCGGGGTGGACCCCGCGGCGATCGCGGCCGCCTGGCGGCCGGCGACGCGGTTGGTGGTCTGCTCCCACGTTTCAAACGTCACCGGTGCGGTGCAGGATGTCGTGGCGATCACGGCGATCGCCCACGAGCGGGGCGGCCTCGTGGTGCTCGATGCCGCCCAGTCCTTGGGGATCGTGCCGGCACCACGGCCTGGCTGGGGAGCCGACGTCGTGGTGGCGCCGGCCCACAAGTGGCTCCTGGGCACGGCGGGCGTGGCGTTTCTCTGGGCCCGGGAGGGCGTCGAGCCGACCACGGTCGTGCAGGGCGGCACCGGCTCGGCGAGCGAGTCGCTCGAAATGCCGGAGGCATTTGCCGAGCGGCTCGAACCGGGAACGCCCGACGTGCCCGCGCTGGCGGCGGTCGCCGCGGCTGCGGCCTGGCTCGAGGCGCGTGGCGTCGGAGCGGTCGCCGCAGTGGGAATCGGCTTGGCGGACCGGGCGGCCGCGGAGCTCGGTAGGCTCTCGGGCGTGACGGTCGCTCGTGCCGCCTCGGCGGCGCCGATTGTGAGCTTCACCGTCGAGGGCTATGATCCGGCCGACGTCGCCGCGATCCTGGAGCAGGCCGGGGGCGTGCAGGTGCGGTCGGGATTTCACTGTGCCGCGGTCATCCACGATTCCCTGAAGACCCGCGCGGGTGGCACGGTGCGCGCCTCGTTCGGGCCGTTCAACGACGCGGCCGACGTCGAGGCTCTGGTGGGTGCGGTGGCGGCGTTGTCGCGAGGCTGAACGACCGATCGAGAAGGAGCGAGGAGGCGAGCGATGGCGGGCATTCCCAAGGATGTGTGGTATGCGGACGGGCTGAGGTTTCAGTGCACACAGTGCGGTGACTGCTGCACCGGCGCGGAGGGCTATGTCTGGGTCAACCAGGCCGAGATCGACGCCATGGCCGCGCGGGTGGGGATGACGCCTGCCGACTTCGAGGCCGCCCATGTGTATCGCGTCGGGATCCGGCGGTCGCTCAAGGAGCGGGCCGGTGGAGACTGCGTGCTGCTCGACCCGGTGACGAGAAAGTGCACGGCCTACGACGAGCGGCCGCGGCAGTGCCGCACCTGGCCCTTCTGGGACTCCAACCTCCGCTCGCCGGCCGCCTGGGCCGAGGCGGCGGAGCACTGCCCGGGCTGCGACAAAGGCAACCTCGTGCCCCTGGAACGGATCGTGGAGCAAGCCGCCCAGATCCGCGTCTGAGCCCGCCACTCGCTGGGGACACGTGCGCGCCGTCGTGGGTGACGCAGGCGAGGGGCTGCCGATGCCATCTTGTCGGGGCGTGCGGTAAGCCTCACGTGGGGGCTCCGGGTAGCCCATGCCATCTCGCCGGACGCTCCCTGCGGGCATCCTGCCCTCCGGTCGCTCGGAGGAAACCTCGCTTCGCCATCCTGGCTGCGCTCGGTTTCCTACGCCGCTCGATTGGCATGGGCTACCCGGCGCAGTCAAACGGTGCGCGCGCCACAACGCGCACGCAACCCGCCGCGCGGATTCGTCTGAACAAACGCCGCGCGCCACAACGCGCACGAGCACGGCCGCCCGGAGGTGCGGCCGGCGGCCGGGGCCGAAGGCCCGAGGGCCGCTCAGGCTGCAGGGGGCATGGATGCCCCTGCAGCCTTATCTACAGTATCCCGCCGTGGGTGCGCCACGGGGTCATATGGGAGGGCTGGTCGAGGAACCAGATTCGTTCCCATTCGTCGGTGATCGCGCGGAGGTCTTCCGACGTGTAGATCAACTGCTGGGCCCGGCGGACCGGATCGCCCGAATACAGCGGGATCAGGCATCCCGACGAGGTGGACAGCACCGTCACCGCCACCAGCAGCCACACTGCCCTTCTCATCGCCTGGTCCTCCTGACCCGTGCCCGTGTCTTGTGTCGTGCCGGGACGCGCTTCCTGCGAATGTCCCGGAGATGTACCTGATCGCCCCGGCCTGCCGCGAGAGAGGCTGACCGCTGTCAGCCGGCTCGTGAAAGCCCCGTTGACCCAGCCTGCCCAGCCTCTGCCTCAAGCCTCGGTCGGTTCGGAGGGGGTGTCGCCCGCCTCGTCATCGGCCTGGGGTTCGGCCGGCTCGCTGCCTGCCACCGGTGCCTTGTAGTCGCGTACCCGTTCCTCCATCTCTTTGCCCGGCTTGAACGTGACCACGTTCTTGGCCTGCACGGGAACCGGCTCTCCGGTCCGCGGGTTGCGGGCCAGCCGGGCCTCACGCTGCTTGATCTGGAAGACGCCGAAGTTCCGCAGTTCCACCCGCCCGTCACGGACCAAAGCCTCGATCAAGGCCTCGAAGGTCCGCTGCACGAGCACCCGGGTGCGAAACTGGGGAAGATCGATCTCTTCCGCGATCGTCCGGACGATGTCTTTCTTGGTCACGGCTCGGGTTCTCCGACCGCGGCCGACCGGCACTTCACCCGACGGGCGAGGAGCCGGAGGACGGGGAATGAGTCCGAAGCCTAGGCCTGCCAAGGACTAGTGTCAACCAACCGCCCCTGTGGCGACCGGTTCACCGAATCCCTGCCATCCTTGGTATCGGCGGCCTGACCGCCAAACTTGATGGAATCGGCACGACCGGCACGGCCGGCATCGCCGTGCCGCCACGGCCCGGGGGCAGCGGCGGGGATTCCGCGGGAAATGGGGGCGGCTTGGGGGGGCGGGGAAACCCACTACACTCGGCCAGAGACCCGATTCCGACCCATGTCGCCATCCATGCCGCTTTCCGCCGGGCCCGCTTCCGCCGCCGCGTTGCCTGACCTCGCAGTCGCGCTCGGCCGGCTCCGGCTCCCCAACCCGATCCTCGTGGCCTCGGGCACCTTCGGCTACGGCAAGGAGATGACGGGCTTCATGGACCTCGCGCGGCTGGGCGGGATCGTCCCCAAGACGATCACCCCGCTGCCGCGGAAGGGCAACGTGCCCTGGCGCACCGTGGAGACGGCTTCCGGACTGCTTAACTCGATCGGCCTCGACAACGACGGGGTGGAGGCCTTCCTCGAGAAGCAGTTGCCGTTCCTGGCGGGCTGTGGCGCGCCCGTGATCGTCAGCATCGCGGGGGCGAGTGCCGCCGAGTTCGTGGCGCTCGCCCGCCGGCTGGAGGGCGTGGCTGGGATCGCGGCGCTCGAGCTCAACGTCTCCTGCCCGAACGTCAGCCACGGCGTGGATCTCGGCAGCGATCCGGCCACCTGCCGCGACGTGGTGGCGGGCGTGCGGGCGGCCACGAGCCTGCCGGTGATCGCCAAGCTCACACCCAACGTGAGCGACATCGCGTCTGTGGCCCGCGGGGCGGCAGACGGAGGCGCCGACGCCGTCACGCTGATCAACACGCTCCAAGGCATTGCGGTGGACTGGCGGCGGCGGAAGCCCCTGCTGGGCAACGTCGTCGGGGGCTTGAGCGGGCCAGCGATCAAGCCGGTGGCGCTGCGGTGCGTGCATCAGGTGCACCGTGCGGTCGGGATCCCGATCATCGGCGTGGGGGGCATCATGACGATCGACGACTGCATGGAGTTCTTCGTGGCCGGGGCGGCCGCGGTGCAGATCGGCACGGCCAGCTTCGCCGAGCCGGTGGTGTCGGCACGGCTGCTCGACGAGCTCCCGGCGGCCCTCCGCGAGGCGGGCGCGAGCCGCTTCGCCGACCTCGTGGGCACGCTCCAGCTGCCGAAGCCCGCCGGCTGCGCGGGAGAGCCACCTCCAGAGGCCACCCATGCCGTCTGAGACGAGCCATTCGCCGCGGCCCACCCGTGCCCTCTCGGGCATCCAGCCCACAGGCCGGTTTCATTGGGGCAACTATTTCGGCGCGATCCGGCAGTACATCGACCTCCAGCCGGGCGGGGGTCACCAGGCCGCCGATGAGGCCTACTACTTCATCGCCGACCTGCACGCGCTGACCACCGTCCGCGAGCCGGAGCGACTGCGAGGGTTCGTCCGAGATGCCGCCCTCGACCTGGTTAGCCTCGGCCTCGATCCGGAGCGGGCGGTGCTGTTCGTGCAGTCGGATGTGCCGGAGGTGACGGAGCTGACCTGGCTCCTGATGACCGTCACGCCCATCGGCCTGCTCGAGCGGTGCCATGCCTACAAGGACAAGAAAAACCGTGGCCTGCCGGCTGACGCGGGGCTCTTTACCTATCCCGTGCTGATGGCGGCAGACATCCTCGCCTACGACGCCACCGTGGTGCCCGTCGGCGAAGACCAGGTGCAGCACATCGAGGTCTGCCGCGATCTGGCCGGCACATTCAACCATCTCTATGGCGAGGTGTTCACGCTGCCCAAGCCGCGGCTCGTGGACGGCAGCGCCAAGGTGCCGGGCACCGACGGCCAGAAGATGAGCAAGAGCTACGAGAACACGATCGAGGTGTTCGAGGAGCCGGGGACGCTCAAGAAGAAGATCATGCGGATCACCACCGACTCGCGGCCCGTGGAGGAGCCGAAGGAGCCGGAGGGCGACCACCTCTACCAGTTGTTCGCGCTCTTCGCCCCGGAGACCGAGCGACAGGCGCTGGCCGACCTCTACCGTCGCGGCGGGTTCGGCTACGGCGAGGTGAAGAAGAAGCTGCTCGAGGCGGCCGGCCAGTTCTTCGCCGACGCGCGGGCGCGGCGGGCGGACTTGGCGGCCGACCCGGACCGGATCGAGGCGATCCTGGGCGCGGGAGCCGAGAAGGCCCGGGCCAAGGCGGGCGCGGTGCTGGCCCGGGCGCGGCGGGCCTGCGGGCTCGATCGCTCGCCGCCCGTGAAGCAGGCGGGGAAGCGGGCATGAACGTCCTCGGGATCGGCACCGACATCACGGAGTGCCTGCGGATCGCGCAGATGATCGAGCGGCACGGCGAGCTGTTCGTAGGCCGCGTCTACACGCAGCACGAGATCGAATATTGCCGCAGCCGCAAGATGGCCACCCAGCACTTCACCGGCCGCTGGGCCGCCAAGGAGGCGGTGCTCAAGGCACTGGGCACGGGCTGGAAGCGGGGGATCAGTTGGCGGGACGTCGAGATCAAAAACCTGCCGGGCGGCCGGCCGCAGGCCTTCCTCTCCGGGGGCACGCAAGAGGTGGCCGATTCGCTCGGAATCCGCTGCGTGCTCGTGAGCATCTCCCACTGCCGCTCCCACGCCACCGCCTACGCGGTGGCCCTCGACGAGATCCCGGCGACGGGCTAAGACGCGGGGTGGAAGTCAGGGGCGGCCGGATGCGTCGATCGCCGCTTGCATCGCGGCGACGAAGCGACGGGCCGTTTCCAGGGTGTTCA
>CAMCPF010000106.1 GCA_945876515.1 Candidatus Kuenenia stuttgartensis | reverse complement strand
CCGCCGCGACAACCGCGACGACTCGCTGTTGGGCGCGATCGCCTCGGCCTTCGACGCTCGCGGGGTCACGATCTGCCCGGCCACCGAGTTCGCGCCCGAACTCTTGGCCGAGGAGGGGCTGCTGGCCGGGCGGCCGCTCTGCCAGCGGCTCGAGTCGGACGTCGCCTTCGGCTGGCGGCTGGCCAAGGAGCTCGGCCGGCTCGACATCGGCCAGACGGTCGTGGTCAAGAACCGGGCCCCCTTGGCACTCGAGGCGATCGAGGGCACCGACGAGTGCATCCGCCGGGCCGGCCGGCTCTGCCCCACCGGCGGGATGACGGTGGTCAAGGTCGCCAAGCCCCAGCAGGATCTCCGCTTCGACATGCCCACGATCGGAATCGGCACGCTCGAGTCGGCGGCGGCCGCCGGGGCCCGGGTGCTCTGCATCGAAGCGGGCCGGACGATCCTCGTGGACCGACCGCAGCTCGCGGAGTTCGCCGGACGGCACGGGATCACGCTCGTGAGCGTGTGCGACTCGGATGGCGAAGCGGCGCTCGATTCCGCCCGCTCCGCGGCCTGACCGTATACTGCGGGCATGTGGTTTCGCCCCGCGGCCTTCGTGCTCGTCGCCGTCTTGCTCGCGTGCCCGGCCGCCGGCGCTGCGGAGCCTGTGCCAATCGACATGGAGGTCGATGCCGACGCGATCATCCCGCCGCCGGCCACGCACCACATGGGCCGTGAGATCGCCCAGACGATGCACTACACCGGCGCGCCCTGGCTGGTGCGCGAGAGCCGCCAGCGGGAGGAGGACTGCCGGCTCCTGCTCGAGGCGCTGGAGGTCAAGAAGGGCCAGCGGATCTGCGACCTGGGCTGCGGCAACGGCTTTTACACGCTTGAACTCGCCCGCCGCGTCGGCCCCGACGGGCTCGTCTATGCCGTGGACATTCAGCCCGAGATGCTGCGAATGCTCTCCCGCCGGGCCGCCGAGGAGGGCCTCGACAACATCCGTCCGATTCTGGGCACCGTCGTCGATCCGCGACTGCCGAAGGGCCAAGTCGATCTCGTGCTCTGCATCGACGTGTACCACGAGTTCTCCCATCCGGAACTGATGCTGGCCCGGATCCGCGAGAGCCTGTCGGCGGAGGGGCGGCTGGTGCTCGCCGAGTTTCGCGGCGAGGATCCGGCCGTGCCCATCAAGCCCCTCCACAAGATGACGAAGGCTCAGGTGCGGGCTGAGCTCGAGCCGGCCGGGTTCCGGCTGGCGCGGGAGTTTGACCGGCTCCCGTGGCAGCACCTGCTGTTTTTTTCCGCCGGCGCACCCCCCGCCCCGGCCGATGACCGGTGACCCCCGGACCCGAAACCCCGAAATTTCGGGCCAATACGCGGCCTGGCCTTCGTGAAAATTCCGTTCCGGCAGGCTGCCGAACTGTTGCATTCGCCTGCTGCGCCCGCGATACTTAGGGGGTCGAAAGGGCGAGGACGATTCGGGGCGGCAGACATACGCTCCGTACACGCAGGTTGGGCCGCACAGGATTTCGCTGCATGTCGATCCGTCCCTCCAGCTTCCGCATGGCCGACGCCGCCTGCCGCAATCCGCGTGGCGGGTCGCTCGATCCGGCGATCGTCGAGGATGTGGCCACGGCCACGTGCGTCGCCGAACCGGCTTTCGCCACCAACTGGGTGCTCGGCTCGAATCCGCACATGCGGCGGATCGCCAAATCGATCGAGCGGGCTGCCGAGGTCGAGTGCACGGTGCTCGTCTCGGGCGAAACGGGAACGGGCAAGGAACTCTGGGCCCGGCTTCTGCACCGCAGTGGCCCGCGGCGGAACAAGGCTTTCGTGCCGGTGAACTGCGCCGCGCTCACGGCGTCGCTCGCGGAGAGCCAACTCTTCGGCCACGAGAAGGGGGCGTTCACGGGCGCCGCCGGCAAGGCGCTTGGCATCTTCCGGGCCGCTGAAGGAGGCGTGGTGTTCCTCGACGAGATCGGGGAGATGCCGGCCGAACTCCAGCCTAAACTGCTCCGCGTCCTCCAGCAGCGGGAAGTGTTGCCGGTGGGCGCCTCGGAGCCGGTGCCGATCAACGTGCAGGTGGTCGCCGCCACCAATCGCGACCTGGAGCAGGAGGTCGAGAAGGGTGCGTTCCGCGAGGACCTGTACTACCGCTTGAACATGATTGAGCTGCGGGTGCCGCCGCTCCGCGAGCGGCCTGAAGACATCCCGTCGTTCGTGGAGTTCTTCGCGCAGCGATTCGCCGACCGCTACGGGTTGCCCGTGTGGGAGCCTTCGGCCGAGCAGTTGGCGGAGTTCTGCAGCTTCGACTGGCCGGGCAACATCCGGCAACTCGAGCACTGCCTCGAGCAGGCGTATGTGCTGCAGGAGGAGCCGCGGCTGCCGGTCAAGGCGGCGGCCCGGGCCGCCGGTACCGGACGCCTCCCGTGCCTCGACCTCGCCAAGCTCCGCGAGCGGGCGATTCGCGAGGCCCTCGAGGTGACGCGGGGCCACAAGGCCAATGCGGCCAAGCTACTGGGCGTTCACGCCAACACGATGACCCGGCTGCTCAAGGAACTTGACGGCCGGATCGATGACGGCGAGCAGGGCGACGCCTGAGTCGCTCCGATCCCGGAGCAGTTCAGGGCAGGCGACAGGTGCCTTCATCGCAGCGGCCGGCGATCCGATAGCGATTGCGGGCCACGACCGCGTAAAGCCACCGCCAGAGGGGCAAGCTGCCCGGCAGATGCAGTGGCACGGCCAGCGGCCAGAGCAGCGGTAGTCGCCGCGAGAGATATCGCACCGCCTCGGCCCCGGCGCGGGAGCGGCCCGTCGTGTCGATGACGTGCATCTCGCGACCGAGGTCGTCGGGGGCAAGTTCCGGAAACTCCTCCACCGCCGCCGGATCGTGCAGCGACACGAACCGCAGCCGCCCGGCCGGATCGAGCCGCCGGAGGATCGCGATCTGGCCCCGGCAGAATCGGCACTGGCCGTCGTAGAGCACGGTGTCGTGCTGCGGTCGGGCCGCGACCGTGCGAACCGGCAAGCTGAGGGCCGGCGACTGGGCGGTCATGAAAGCGATCCTGTGAGAGCGGCTCCCGCATCGGCTCAGGAGAAGAACCGTGGCCCTGGCCAGAGCCTAACGGTTGACGCGGATCCAGGGTTCGTCCCGGCGGCCGGCACGTCTGCGATCAGCGAACCTGAGGCTGCGAATGACCCATCCGCGGCAGTTGGCAGAAGTGGAGGATGGTCGCCGCTCCCACCGACAGCAGCGTCCACGGGGCCCAGTCGGGGGCTTGGAAGTTCCGCTCCCCGCCCTGGCCATTGAGCGGCACGAGGACGGCCGAGTCCACGACCAGCATCTCGACGCCCAGGATGCAAGCGAAGATGCCCGCCGCCAGCAGCACACTTTTCCACATCGGCTATCTGCCGAACCAGTTCGGCAGCCACGAGGACCGTCACTCCGGGCGGGTCATCCGCCGCTCTGACCACGAGAACTGGCATCGGCAGGGCGTTCGGAAAACTCGACCGCAGGAGCCCATGCGCCGATTGTGCGGCCTGTCAGGCCTCGAGGCCACCGGCCGCGGCCTCGGGCGGCTCGCCCACGGCGGGCCGGGCCGGACGGCGGTCCGTGATCGTGCCCGGCACCAGCACCGGTGCGGCGGTGGCCGCCTCCACCAGCCGGCGGAGCTCATCGCCGCCGATCACCTCGCTCTCCATCAGCCGGGCCGTCACCGCCTCCAACGCGGCGCGGCGGCTCTCCAGGATCAGGCGGACGGCCTCCATCGCCGCATCGACGATCCGGCGAACCTCCTGGTCGATCTCGCGGGCGGTCTGCTCGCTGTGGCTGCGGGCGGGAGGCAGGTCGGCTCCGGCAGCCGCCAGGAACGGCGACCGCGGGCTCTCGCGATAGGTGACGCGACCCAGCCGGCTCATGCCGTAGTCCATGACCATCGCCCGGGCGATCTCGCTGGCCCGCTCGAGATCGTTCTGGGCGCCGGTGGAGACATCGGCGTAGACCATCTCCTCGGCGATCGTGCCGGCCAGGAGCACCTGGATCCGGCTCTCGAGCTCGCTCTGCGTGAGCAGATAGCGGTCGTCTTCCGGCCGCTGCATCGTGTAGCCGAGGGCGGCCAGCCCACGGGGGATGATCGACACCTTGTGGACCGGATCGGTGTTGGGCAGCGAGAACGCCACCAGCGCGTGGGCCGCCTCGTGGTAGGCCACCCGTTTCTTTTCGTCCTCGTGGATCACCCGCTTCTTCTTCTCGAGACCCGCCGTCACCCGCTCGACGCCCTCGTTGAACTCGTCAATACCGACCGACTGCTTGTCGTTGCGGGCCGCCAGCAGAGCCGCCTCGTTGACGAGATTGGCGAGATCGGCGCCGACGAAGCCGGAGGTGATCCGGGCGATCTGGCCGAGGTCCACCGTCGGGTCGAGCTTCACGTTGGCCACGTGCACCCGGAGGATCGCCTCCCGGCCGCGGACATCGGGCCGATCCACGAGCACGTGCCGGTCGAAGCGGCCGGGCCGCAAGAGGGCCGGGTCGAGCGTCTCGGGGCGGTTGGTGGCCGCGAGCACGATCACGCCGGAGTTGCTGCCGAAGCCGTCCATCTCCACCAGCAGCGCGTTGAGCGTCTGCTCCCGTTCGTCGTGGCCGCCGACTACGCTCGTGCCGCGGGTCTTGCCCAGGGCGTCGAGCTCATCGATGAAGATGATGCAGGGCGCCTTGGCGGCGGCCTGCTGGAACATGTCGCGGACCCGCGCCGCCCCCACGCCCACGAACATCTCCACGAAGTCGCTTCCCGAGAGGCCGAAGAACGGTACGCCGGCCTCGCCGGCAATCGCCTTGGCGAGCAGCGTCTTGCCGGTGCCGGGTGGCCCCACCAGCAGCACGCCCTTGGGGATGTGGCCGCCGAGCACCTGGTATTTTTCGGGGCTCCGCAGAAACTCCACCACCTCGCGGAGTTCCTCCACCGCCTCGTCGATCCCAGCCACGTCGTCGAAGGTGATGCCGAGATCCTCCTGGGCATACATTTTGCCCCGGCTGCGGCCGAAGGCCATCGGGCTGCCCGCCCCGCCGAGCCGGCGGATCATCAGGAAGAAGAGCAGCCCGAACAGCCCCGTCAGGAGCAGCATCGGCATCCAGTTCCGCCACGGGCTCGGGGGATCCTCGTAGCGGAAAGCCACCGAATGCTCGTCGAACAGCCGCACCAGTTCCGCCTCCGAGTTTTCGCTCGGCAACTTGGCCGTGGTGAAGCGGCGTTCCAGTCCTGCCCCGATGTCGGCGCCGGCGGCCGGCAGGCCGGCCTCGGACCGCGGACCGATCACTCCCGGCAGTTCGCGCACCTTGCCGGCCACCTCGTAGGCGCCGATCACGACGTCGTGGAGGTCGCCGTAGAGGCCCGACCGCCCGGGCTCGTCGCCGGAGGAGATCGCGATCGCGCGCTCCGCGCCCGTGGCGGTCGAAGCCCGGATCAGCCGCTGCAGGTCGCTGTAGGACACCTTCAGCTCGGTGGATTGCCCGATCAGGCTGATCGCGAACAGGCTCGCGACCCCCGCCGCCAGCAGCGACCAGACCAGGTTGCCGCCGAGGGATGGCTTCCGGTCGCTCGAACGCCGGGGGACGTCACGCTTGGTGCTCATGCAGGCTCCCGTGGGCCGGACTCACCCTGCGGCCGGCGGACGCCCGCCAAAAGGGTCAAAGGGCATAGTACGCCGGGCGAAACCCCGCGACAAACCAGCGGTGCGTCTGCAGCCGTTTACGAACTGGCCGGCAAAAACCCCGGTCGGCGTTCACCGGCCGTTGGAACTTCCTGGCCGGGATTTCTAGACTTAGGGGTTTGACCGCCAGTCACCGTGCGCTGCCCATGCCTGCTTTCTCCCGCGACCTCCCGAACGGGCCATCTCCTGCCCGACCGGGCGATCGCGACGGTGACCCGTTGCGGGTGGCGGTGCTCGGCTCCACCGGGAGCATCGGCCAGAGCACGATCGACGTGATCGCGGCGTCGCGGGGCCGGCTCGTGCCCCATCTGCTCGCCGCCTGGCGGAGCACGGGGCCGCTCCTGGAACAGGCGCGGCGGCTGCAGCCCCGGTGGGTGGTCGTGGGCGATCCCGCCGCCGCCGCCGCCATTCACGCGGGCGACCTGCCCTCCGGCACACGTCTGGCGGCGGGACCCGAGGCCCTCGATGAACTCGTGGCGGACCCCGCCATCGACCGGGTGGTCTCCGCAATCGTCGGGGCGGCCGGGTTGCGGAGCACCTGGGCGGCGATCGAGGCCGGCAAGGCGGTGGCCCTGGCCAACAAGGAAACGCTCGTCATGGCGGGGCCGCTGGTGATGCAGCGGGCGGCGGAGACGGGCGCCACCATCATCCCCGTGGACAGCGAGCACTCGGCGATCCATCAGGCACTCGCCTGCGGCCGGCCGGCCGAGGTCGAGCGACTCGTGCTCACCGCCAGCGGCGGCCCGTTCCGGACCCGCTCGCGGGAGTCGCTCGCCGCCGTCACCCCCAAGGAGGCGCTGCGGCATCCGACCTGGTCGATGGGGCCGAAGATCACGGTCGACTCCGCGACGATGATGAACAAGTCGCTGGAGCTGATCGAGGCCCGCTGGCTGTTCGGCCTGCCGGCGGCCAAGCTCGCCGTGGTGGTGCACCCGCAGTCGATCGTCCATTCGTTCGTCGAGTTCGTCGATGGAGCGGTGATCGCCCAGCTCGGGCCCCCCGACATGCGGCTTCCGATCCAGTACGCGCTCTTCTATCCCGACCGGGTCGCCGGCCCCGCCCGGCGGCTCGACTTCGCCGCCACGATGCGGCTCGATTTCGAGCCCCCGGACCTCGAGCGGTTTCCCGCCCTGCGGCTCGGCCACGAGGCGGCCGCCCGGGGAGGCACGGCCGGCGCGGTGCTCAACGCGGCGAACGAAGAGGCGGTTCGCGGCTTTCTCGAGGGAGCCGTGCGGTTCACCGACATCGCGGAGATCTGCAGCCGGGTGCTCGCGGAGCACCCCTTTCAGGACAGTCCCACGCTCGACGACGTCTGCCGTCTCGACGCCTGGGCCAGGCAGGAGGTCGGCAAGTGGGTATGTGTCTGAGCGGGGGCGGCCTGATGGCGGCCGCGACGTGGGCGGAGTGGATCGTGCAGCCGTCGAGCTGGTGGGTGATCCTCCAGGTGGCCGGTGGCCTGGGGTTCGTGATCTTCGTCCACGAACTCGGGCACTTCCTCGTCGCCAAGGCCTGCGGCGTGAAGTGCGAGAAGTTCTTCCTCGGCTTCGACGTGGGCGGCCTCAAGCTGCTGAGTTTCAAGTGGGGCGAGACGGAATACGGCATCGGCGCTCTGCCGCTGGGCGGCTACGTGAAGATGCTTGGGCAGGATGACAATCCGGCCGCGGCCGCCGCCGAGGCCCAGCGGGCCCGGGCCGCGGGGCCCGGCCACGCGTTTACGGCCGGCGACCTGCCCCCCGAGCCGATCGACCAGAAGCATCCCGCCTGGGATCCGCGGAGCTATCCGGCCCAGAGCGTTCCCAAGCGGATGGCGATCATCTCGGCCGGCGTGATCATGAACGTGATCTTCGCGGTGCTGATGGCCTCGCTCGCCTACGGGCTGGGCGTCAAGGAGCTGACCTGCACGATCTCGGGCGTGCGGACCGGCGGCGCCGCCTGGCGGGCCGGCCTGCAGACGGGGGACGAGATCGTGAAGATCGGCGACCGTGAGAACCCGATCTTCAACGACCTGCGGCATGGCGTCACCGTCGGCGACCTTGCCAAGGGGATCGAGTTCACCGTCCGCCGCCCGGCCGACGGCAGCACCCGGACGGTGCTCCTCAAGCCCGACACCGACCTGGGCGTGCCGACGATCGGCGTCACGAGCCCGATCTCGCTGACCTTCCCGGCGGAGTTCGGCAAGGGGCTGCCCGGGGCCGCCGGCCGGGCCAAGCCGGCCTTCGAGCCGGGTGACACCGTGCGCACGGTCGATGGCGTCGCCGTGAACACCTATGCCGAGTTGCTCGCGGAACTCTCGCGGAAGCCATCCGCCACGCTCATCCTCGGCGTCGATCGCCAGGCGAAGGGGGCTGCGACCCCGGAGCGGGTGGAGATCTCGCTGCCGCCCCAGCCCCGGCGACAGACGGGGATCACGATCGGCCCGGCCACGGTCGCGGCCGTGCAGGAGGACTCACCGGCCGCCGCAGCCGGAATCGAGCCGGGCGACACGATCCTCGCCGTGGCCGGTGAACCCGCGGGCGACCCGCTGACGCTCGAAGATCGACTGGTGGCCTTCGTGGGCAAGGAGGCGACGCTGACCGTCGGCCGCGAGGGCAAACCAACCCGCGAGGTCGCGATCACGCCCCGCGAGGTCACCTGGCGGGACGACGAGACGTCGGGGGCGGGCTGCCGCGTGGCGGTCTCCGCGCTCGGCGTCGCGCTCCTGGTGGCCGACACGGTCACCGACGTCGTCGCCGGCAGTCCGGCCGCGAAGGCGGGGCTCGTGGCCGGCGACCGGCTGACGCGGGCGAACCTCCTGCTGCCGGGCGAGCCGGCCGACGCCGAGGGTGTGCCGATCTCCACCAAAAATCCCAACTGGCCGGCCGTCGTAGCCGCGATCCAGCAACTGCCGGCCGGCACGAAGCTCGCGCTCGAGGTGGCCTCCGCCGCGGGCC